>JBFYZJ010000254.1:0-10260 GCA_041309565.1 Candidatus Krumholzibacteriota bacterium | reverse complement strand
GATCGCGCCGATGGTGGGCTTCCGCGGAACGGTATCTGGTCTGATGAACGCGTTCGCCGCCATCGCCGCCGCGGAGCAGGTGAGCGCGAAGATCGTCGCCTCCGGTATCGAAGAGGCGCTGATCACGACGATCGCGGGTCTGACGATCGCCATCCCGGCAAGCGTCGGTCACGCGTTCTTCGTGTCCCAGATCGAGCGCTTCGTTCTCGAAATGGAAGAGGCCTCGGCGAACCTCGTGAACGAGCTCGTGGAACTCAACAAGAAGTAGGCCGACAGGTAAGCGCGATGCCGATAAAAAGGACAAAGCTCGAACCGACGATTCCCGCAGCTTCGCTGTCGGATATCATATTCCTTCTCCTCATCTTCTTCCTCGTGACTACGACGATGGCGGTGGAGAAGGGTCTCCCGATGTCCCTTCCGGGAAAGCAGTCGCAAACGGTGAAGCTCAAGCAGGACGCGGTATTCAATATAGCGATTCATGCCGACGGAACGATATCGACCAAGCAGACCGGCCCGTTGCCCATCGGCCGCGTGCGGCCGCTCATCGAGGAGAAGCTCATGGCGAACGACAAGCTCGTCATCGTCATCGAGACGCATCCCGACGCGGACTACGGCGTGATGATCGACGTGCTCGACGAGCTGCGGCTCGCCAAGGCGAACCGCATCTCGCTGAAGACGGCGGCAACGGGGGCGTAAGGCGCAAAGGAAGGAATATTCCTTGAAGATCAAGAGACGCATAAAGGTCAAGAACGAGATTCCGACCGCCTCGATGGCCGATATCATCTTCAACCTGCTCCTCTTCTTCATGGTGACGAGCATTTTCAAGATGGAGGAGGGGCTTCCGATTCAGCTCCCGCGGGCGAAATCGGGCACCGATACGCAGCGTCAGCAGATCATGCACATCTGGGCGGACCGGTGGAATCGGATCAGCATCAACGACAAGCTCGTGCGCGTGGAGCATATCCAGGGCATCGTGGCGAGCATGCTCGAGGAGAACCGCGGCATCATTGTGGCGTTCAACATCGATCAGCGCACGAAGTACAAACTCGTTTCCGACATCATGGAGCAGCTGAAGGAAGCCAACGCGATCAACGTGACGTTCACGTCGCTTTACGAATCAACACCTTAAGCGCAAAGGGGAGTCAGCGTGGCCCTCGTCGCTGTCGCGAATCAGGAATTCAAGAACAAGTACGGCGCATACATCCGCGGCGCGTTGTACATTACGATCGCCGTTCATATGGTCATGTTCTACATCACGCCGACCTTCAAGTTCAAGCCGTACGTCCTCCGGGAGGAGTACTTCGAGGCGGTCGAGCTTCCGACGGCGTTCGAGCTTCCGCCCCCGCCGAAGGAAGTGACCGCGCCCGTCGTGCCGATCGAGGCCGCCGAAGGGGACGAGGACGCCTCCGACGCCGACGCGTTCGCGCCCACGAGCTACAGCAACATCGACGAGGTTCCGATGCCTCCTCCGCCGTCATCCGAGCAGGCGCAGGAGTTCTACGCGTTCGACGAGGCGCCCGTGCTCATCAAGTCCGTCGCGCCGAAATATCCCGACCTCGCCCGCCAGGCGGGCATCGAGGGGACGGTGCTCCTCAACGTGCTCGTCGGGGAAGACGGGAAGGTGCTTCAGGTGAGCGTGATCCAAACCGACGTGACTCCCGCGATGGATAAAGCGGCGATTGAGGCCGCCAAGCAGTTCATGTTCAAACCGGCCAAGCAGCGCACGGTGCCGGTCAGGGCCCGTATGGCGGTGCCGATCAGGTTCAAGCTCCACGGCAGCTAACGGCTCGATCGGTCGAGCTGAACGACAAACGAACGCCCGGCTCGCCGCAGCCGGGCGTTTTTCTATGACGTTCGATTCCCTCTGGCGGTGGGGAGGCGATTATGACACAATGGATCGGCGCCGCGACATTAATTGAAACTCCGCGTCGATTCGGACGTAAGTAATGAAGACAGCATGTTGTTCCGAAACCACCGATGCAAAGGGAAGGTAACCACGATGCATGAGAGGAAATGCCGTACGGCATCGGCCGCGCTCGCGATCGCGGCATTCGTATCCGCCCTTCTCCCGGCCGCGGTATGCCCGGCCCAGGGAACCGTCTACAGCCTCGAGCAGTGCATCGATATCGCCCAGAAGAGCAATCCCGAGATAGCGGTTGCAGGCGAAAACTACCGGAAGGCCGAGGGGAGTCTTCTTCTGAACTACGGGAACCTGCTCCCGAATCTCAACATGGCCTTCTCGACGGGGCACCGGTACTACGGGCCGTCGTCGGTGCAGATCGACGGTTCCGGGCGGCCCGTCCAGAGCGATGGGTTCGATTACGAGGATTACGGCTTCCGTCTCTCCTCGGACATCACGCTCTTCAACGGGGGAGGCAACATCAGCCGGATCCGCTCGGCGATGCACAACCGCGACGCCGCCCGTGAGGGGCTCCGGTACCGGCGCGACTATATCGCGGCGAGCGTTATTCGGGCGTACTACGATCTCGTCAGCGCCCGCATGCTCCTCAGGGTGGAAGAGGAGAGCGTCGAAGCGGCGCGGAAGAACCTCGAGCGGACCGAGGCGCTCCTCCAGGTCGGCTCCGCCACGCGCGCCGATGTCCTCAAGGCGAAGGTCCGCCATTCCAATACGCGGCTTTCCCTCATCCGGGTGAAGAACGGCGTGGAGTTTGCGAGGCAGGATCTCCTCGCGCTCCTCAGGATGGACGGGAGCCAGGCCTTCGAGGTCGATACGACGATGGCGATCGAGTACACGGACATCGACGCCGACGCCGAGATCAGCTACGGGATGACCGCGCGATCCGACCTCAAGAGCCTCGAACACTCGATCAAATCCGCGAAGTCCGGCGTTTCGGCCGCGCGGAGCGGGTGGATGCCGACGCTCGGCGCGTCGTTCAACTACTACTGGAACGATCGGAGCATGGCGGAGGATCTGAACTTCTTCCAGGACGAGTATTCGTGGGCCCTCACGGGCTACCTGAGCTTCGATATCTTCGACCGCTTCCAGACGAGCTCGAGCTACCGGATCGCGAAGGCGGACGCGCGGATCGCCGAGTACAACCTCGACAAGGCGAAGCTCGACGCGGCGAACCAGATCAGGAAGCTCATTCTCACGATCACGCAGGCGCGGGAGCGGATCACGGTCGCGAGCGAGACCGTCGAGCAGGCGAACGAGGATCTGCGGCTCGCCGAGGAGCGATACCGCGTCGGCGCCGGCACGATGCTCGAGACGATCGACGCGCTCGTCGCCGTCACGCAGGCGAAGGCCGCGGTCATCGAGGGGAAGCGCGACTTCCTCATCGCGACGGCGGATCTCGCCGTCGCCACCGGAAGGCAGATTTACCGGTAACGTTTTCGCGGAGGGAGCGTTCCATGCTGATCGAGGCCGCGGGGATCAAGAAAACATACGAAGTGGGCGTCGTGCAGATCGAGGCGCTCGTCGGGGTCGATCTTGCGGTCGCCGCGAACGAATACGTCTCGATCATGGGGCCCTCGGGATCGGGAAAATCGACCTTCATGAACATCCTCGGCTGCCTCGACACGCCCACGGAAGGCACGTACCGGCTGAACGGCAACCTCGTCAGCAATCTCGGAGACGACGAGCTCGCTCGGATCCGGAACAAGGAGATCGGCTTCGTGTTCCAGACGTTCAACCTCCTGCCGCGCGCGACGGCGCTGCAGAACGTCGAGCTCCCGCTCGTATACGGCGGCGTTTCCGCGTCCATGCGGCGGGATCGGGCGATGGAAGCACTCCGGGCCGTCGGTCTCATCGATCGCGCCGCGCACCGCCCCAACGAGCTTTCGGGGGGGCAGCGGCAGCGCGTGGCGATCGCCCGCGCTCTCGTCAACAATCCGTCCCTGATCCTCGCCGACGAGCCGACGGGCAATCTCGACAGCCGGACGGGCGAGGAGATCATGCAGATTTTCAAGAAGATTCACGAGGCCGGCAACACGATCATGATCGTTACGCACGAGGAGTACATCGCCGAGCACACGCAGCGCATCGTGCGCCTGCTCGACGGCAACATCGCGTCCGACGTGAGGCTCGCGGCGAGAAAGCCCTCGTGATCGAACCGCGGGCCGGGGCGCGCCCGTCCGGGAGCGGCGCGCGCGCCCGTTCTATTCGCAAGGGGGGACCATGCTCAAAATGAGGAAACGGTACTTCATCTTCATCGCCGTGGCGGCGATCGTAGCGATCCTCGTCATCGTGAACCTGCGGGCGCGCGAGCGGCGTGCCCTCGCCGTGCAGACCGAGGCGGTCGCCCGGCGCGACCTCACGATGGTGATTTCGGCTTCGGGGAGCGTCCGCCCGAAGCGCAAGGTGGATATCAGCGCGAGCAGCATCGGCAAGGTGACGCGGGTGGCGGTGAAGGAAGGGGAGGTTGTCCGGAAGGGGCAGTTCCTTCTCCAGATCGATCCCGTTGAGCTCGAAACCACCGTCGCGCGGATCACGGCCATGCTCGAGGCGGCGAGGGCGAACGAGAAGCAGGCCCTCGCACAGGCGGAGCAGGCGAAGAACGATTACGAGCGCTCGAAAACGCTCCTCGAAGGGGGGCATCGAACGGCCCAGGAGGTCGAGGTGTCGAAAACGAACTGGGACATCGCGACCGCCCGGCTCGAAGCGGTCAGGCAGGAGATTTCCCAGTACCGCGCGAACCTCGAGAGCGCGCAGCACAGCCTCAAGGAGGTGACGATCGTCGCCCCGATGTCGGGGGTCGTCACGCGGCGGAACGTCGAGGAGGGGGAGATCGCGATCATGGGGACGCTCAACAACCTCGGCACCGTTCTCCTCACGATCGCCGATCTCTCGACGATCGAGACCGAGATCGAGGTCGATGAGACGGAAGTGACGCACATGCGGATCGGCGACCGGGCGAAGGTGACGCTCGACGCGTTTCCCGACACCTCCTTCACGGGGGAGGTGACGGAGATCGGTAACAGTCCCATCGTCTCGGGAGCCTCGGCGGCCCAGCAGGGAGTTGATTTCAAGGTCGTCGTCACGATCGACGGCTCGATACCGAACGTGCGCCCGGGCCTTTCCGCCGACGCGGAGATCACCGTCGCGGAGGCGAAAGGGGCGCTTTCGATCCCGATCCAGAGCCTCACCGCGCGGCGGAAGCGCGATTTAAAAGGCGCAGGCGCGGCCGATTCGACGGGGAAGGCGGATCGGGCGGACACGGCGGCCGCGGCTGCGGGGGCCGATTCGGCGGCCGCGTCCCCGGCGGGAGCGGACACGTCGAAATCGAATGCGGACGAAACCGAGGTCGAAGGCGTGTTCGTCGTCACGAATTCGCGGGCCGAGTTCCGTCCCGTCAAAGTGGGTATATCGAGCCAAAAGCACTTCGAGGTCACAGCGGGGCTCGAGGAGGGGGATAAGGTCGTCAGCGGCAATTTCAAGGCGATCCGGGAGCTCAAGGACGGGCAGCGCGTGAAGGTCTCCGGCAAGCCGGAGCAGGGCGCCCGGGACGCGGAAAAGGCGAAGTAGGGGGGCGGCCCCCCGCCGGCAACCATGCTCATACTCGAGGGAATCCGTATCGCGCTGCGGGCGCTGCGTGAAAACAAGCTGCGCACGTTCCTCACGCTGCTCGGCAACATCGTCGGGACGATGTCCGTCATCGCCGTCGTATCCCTCATCAACGGCATCGATCACTACGTGAGCGAGGAGGTCGCGGAGCAGGGAAGCAACGTCTTCACCGTCGAGCGCATCAATTTCTTCGAGGCGATCACCGATCTCGACGCGTTCCTCGAGGCGCTCGCGCGGAACAAGCCGCTCAGGCTGAACGACGTCGAATATCTCAGACGCTCGGTTCCCTCGAGCTCGGTCGTCGGCGCTTCCATCAACGGATCGGACCGCGTCACGTTCGGAGAATCGTACGTCGATAACATCGAGATCAAGGGGCGCTCCGAGGAATACCCGCTGCTCGAGAAGGCGGATCTCGCGGCGGGGTCCCATATCTCCCGGATCGAGGTGATGCGGAGCAACGCGGTCGCGGTCATCGGGTGGGACGTCTACGAGCACTTCTTCGCGGGCCGCGACGCGGTGGGGAAGAAGATCAAGGTGGGGAACCGCCACTTCCTCGTCATCGGCGTCGTCAAGGATCTCGGCAGCGTCCTCGGGCAGTCGCGGAACCGGTTCGTGTACGTGCCCGTGACGACCTACCTCAAGATGTACGGATCGCGCCGCTCGATCGAGATCAAGATCAAGGCCGCCGATATCCGGCTCATGCAGCAGGCGATCGACGAGGCGGCGATGGCGATGCGGATCAGGCACCGGCTGCGCCCGCTCGAGAAGGACGATTTCAGCGTCACCACCTCGCAGCAGCTCATCTCGCTCTGGCAGAAGCTCTCGCAGGCGATATTCAGCGCCCTGATCTTCATCGTCTCGATATCGCTCGTCGTCGGCGGCATCGTCCTCATGAACGTGATGCTCGTTTCGGTGACCGAGCGAACGCGGGAGATCGGCATCCGGAAGGCGCTCGGCGCCCGCCGGTCGAACATCATCTGGCAGTTCATCGTCGAGTCGATCACGCTCTCCCTCGTCGGAGGCGTCATCGGGATCTTTCTCGGCTTCACGATCGCTTCCATCATTTCGCTCGTCTCGCCGCTCCCGTACCTCGTGGCGCCGTGGTCGGTCGCGGCGGGGCTCGTGGTGACATTCTGTATCGGTCTCATTTTCGGAACGTACCCGGCGAGCCGCGCGGCGAGGCTCGATCCCGTGGTGGCGCTCCATTACGAATAGGCGGCCGTATGACGCGGGAATCGGATGCGCGGGAAACGGATGTCCGGGACGGGCGGCTCGGCCGGGAGCTGTGGCAGGAGAACTTCAAGCAGGCGATCCACGTCATCCTCACGCACCGTATGAGGTCGGGGCTCCTGATTCTCGGCGTGGCGATCGGGGTCATGACGGTGCTCGGCATGGTGACGGTGCTCTCGGGGCTCGGCAAGCGCGTCGAGCAGGACATCATGTCGTCGAACCGGCCGTTCCTTCATATCGCCCGGTTCGATCCCATGGAGGGGGATCGCGATTTCGCCGCGCTCATGCGGAGAAAGAAGCTCACCGCCGAGGACGCGAAGGCGATCAAGGAGCAGTGCCGGAGCGTCGAGCGCGTCGATTTCCAGGTGAGCCCGGGGGAAGGCATGCGTGTCCTGCGTCACCAGGGGCGCCGGACGGGGCTCCTGCAGGTTGTCGGGACATCGGAGAATTTCCCCTATATATTCAGTCTCCAGATGGACGAGGGGCATTTTCTCACGGAGGGGGATGTCGAGCGCCGCAAGCGCGTCGTTGTCCTCGGATTCGGGCCGGCGAAGGATCTCTTTCCGAACATGGACCCCATCGGGAAATGGATCCGCATCGGCAACTACGAGTACGAGGTGATCGGGTCGATGCTGTCGAGGCGGAGCTTCATCGGCAGCATCAGCGATAATTTCGCCGTCCTCCCGCACACGACCTTCTCGAAGGATCATTCGAGCGAGTACGACGATTTCGAGATCGTCGCCACGGTGAAGGCGGAATACAGCCTCGAAGAGGCCAAGGACGAGATCACGGCGCTCATGCGGGCCCGCCGCAAGGTCGAACCGGCTGCGGAGAACGATTTCTACATCAGCTCCTCGGAGGCGTTCCGCGAGATGATCAACAACATCACGAAGTACATCGGGCTCGTCCTCGTCGTCATCTCCTCGATCGGCCTCATGGTGGGGGGCATCGGCGTCATGAACATCATGCTCATCTCGGTGACCGAGCGCACGCGCGAGGTGGGGGTGCGGATGGCCCTCGGGGCCACGAGGCACGACATCCTCCAGCAGTTCCTCATCGAGGCGGCGACGCTCACCGGCGCGGGCGGGATGCTCGGGATCGTCTGCGGGCTGCTCGCCGCGCGCGGGGTCACGACGCTCATCCGGTTCCCGTACAGCCTGCCGGTGGTCTGGATCGTCATCGCCTTCGTGTTCTCCGCCGGTATCGGCATCGTGTTCGGCATGTATCCCGCCAACCGGGCCGCGAAGATGGATCCGATCGTCGCGCTTCGTGCCGAGTGATCCGGGCCGCGGCCGGGTAATCTCTTTACACCGCGAAATGACGCAACTATACTGCTCCGTACGGGAGCATCGGCGGCGCGCGGCGCGCGCGACGGGGGAGGTGCGCGGTGCCCGGAAGATTCGTGTGCGCGATCGCATTTCTGTTCTGCCTCGTCCCGGCGGATCGGGCCGGCGGCCAGGGGCTGCCTGACCGGCCCGTCGAGCAATCGGCCTTCGAGCTTTCCGTGAGCCAGGAATTCACCGAAGGCCCGAAACAGTCGATCGTCGTGACCGCGTCGATACCGTACCGGCGTCTCGTCTTCTTCTTCCGGGACCGGCGGTACGAGGCGAACTACCGCGTCTACCTCGAGCTCAAAGGGAAACAGGGGAAGAGCGCGCCCGGCGGGGTATGGGAAGAGTCGGTCGTCGTCGATCAGTACCGGGAGACGACGTCGTCGTCGCAGACGGTTGTGACGCGCCGGACGTTTCCCGTCGATCCGGGCGAATACACGGTGACCGTGACGGTGGAGATCCTCGGAACGTCGCGGCGGTTCAAGGAGGCGCAGGAGCTCCGAGTCGTCGGCGGAGACGTTTCGGGCCTCGTCGTATCGAATCCTTCATTCTACTCGGTCCGCGCGGAGGACTCGCTCTCGACCAAGCCCGCGGGGGGCAAGGCAGTCGTGTGGGTGTGCCCCTCCGCGGGCGAGTCAGGCGCCCGCGTCAATCCGGGGGGCGTCTACGGCGACTTCGTAGGGTGGGCGCGCGTCGTATTCGGCGTCGCCGCTCCGGCGCCGCCCGCGGCCGATTCGCTCGTTCTCACGATCCGGGTGCTGGATGCGCGCGGCGCCGCGGCGGGTGGCGCGAAGAAGCCGATCGATCTCGGAGGGGCGCGGCGGTCCGCGCTCTGCGTCGAGCTGAATGTGGACAACCTCCCCATCGGAGAATACCAGATCGAAGCCGTCCTCGAGTCGGCCGACGGCGCGCGGAAAAGCAGGGCGGCCGGGGGATTCGTCGTGCTGTTCAACGTGGGACTCCTCTCCCGCGCGGACGATCTCGTCGATCTGCTCTCGCTCGCGGGGGGGGAAAAAGCGGCCCGGAAGGTCGCCGAGGCCCCGCCCGCCGAGCGCTTCCAGGCGTGGTCCCTCTTCTGGCGCTCGCTCGATCCGACTCCTTCGACCGAATCGAACGAGGCGTTCGGCGAATTTCTCCAGCGGCTCAAATATGCGCTCGAGGCCTTTTCGAAGCACAAGCCGGGCTGGCGGACGGATATGGGCAAGATCTATATCGAGCACGGCCCGCCCGACAAGGTCGAGGACCGGCAGACGGAGCGTCTCGGCGGGAATTATCAGGTCTGGTATTACTACTCGAGGGGCGTCTACTATGTCTTCGAGGATACGATCGGGAGCGGCGACTATCACCTCCTCACGACGGAAATAATGTGACCGGCATGAACGCACATCACCGCCCCGGCGCCCTGACCGTCCTGCTCGCGATTCTCGCGGCGGCGACCGGTTGCTCCCCCGCGGCGGACGACGCGACGGTGCGGCTCGCGCTGCAGACGGAACCGACGACGCTCGATCCCGCGTATTCGGTCGATTTCTCGTCCGGCAGGATCGCGTCGCTCATCCATTCGAATCTCGTCGCCTTCGATCCGGACGCGCTGGTCGTCCCCGATCTCGCGCGACGCTGGGAGATCCTCGACGGCGGCCGCCGCTACGTGTTTCACCTCGCGCTCGAGCGCTTCTCCAACGGGCGGCCCGTGACCGCCGCCGACGTCGTCTATTCGATGCGGCGGCTCCTCGATCCCGAAACCGTCTCCCCCCGGTGGTGGCTGCTCAAGCCGCTCCGGGGCGCCGCCGCGTTTCACGGGGGAGGGGCGTGGGACGCCGAGTCCGTGCGGGCGCTCGACGATTCGACGGTCGTCATGCGGCTCGAGCACCCCGTCGCCCACTTCCTCGGGCTCCTCGCGATGCCCGCGGCGGGGATCGTGTGCCGCGAGGAGGTCGAGCGCCTCGGGCGCGGGTACGGCCGCGCGCCGTGCGGGAGCGGTCCCTGGACGCTGTCCGCGTGGCGGGAGGGGGACGAAGTCCTCCTCGCGCCGAATCCCGGCTATCTTGGCCCCCGGACGAAGCTCGCGGGGCTCTCCTTCCGCGTCATTCCCGAGCAGATGACGCAGATCGCCGAATTCGAGGTCGGCTCCCTCGACGTGCTCGAGGTGCCGCGGGCCGAGCTCGAGCACTGAGATCG
>JBFYZJ010000253.1:0-12005 GCA_041309565.1 Candidatus Krumholzibacteriota bacterium | reverse complement strand
CGAGCGAGGCGCCCGCGCAGAGGGATGGGAGCTTCAGGTCGAGCGACACGTAATCGACGAGCCCCGCGTATCTCGAAACGAACGGCCTGCACGCGGAGGCGGCGCGCGCCGTCGCGGGGCTCGTCGATTACGTGTCGCTCGACCTGAAGCTCCCATCCCTCTGCGCGGGCGCCTCGCTCGCGGGCTACCGCCGCGTGCTTCCCCTGTTCGGGGGATCCGCCCTGTTCTGCAAGACCGTCGTCGCGGAGGGCTTTTCCATGGAGGAGCTCGGCGAGGCGGCGCGGATCGTCGGGGAATACGACCGGGGAACGATATTCGTCATTCAGCCGGCGACGCCGATGCCCGGGTGCGGCACGGTTTCCGGGGACGTGCTCCTCGAATGCCACGCGGCGGCGGCGGCGCATCTGGACGACGTGAGGGTGATTCCTCAGTGCCATCGCCTGTTGGGGCTTCCGTAGGGGTGCGGTGGGAGGGGGGAAAATAAAAAGTGCTGCGAGATAGTACGATGCAGGGTCGGGTTCGTGAAGGCGGCGACCACCTCGCAGCGAAGAGAGATGACAGCAAGGGGCATACCAGTTTTTTCAGTCGGTCCGCCCGCATCCGATGCAAGCGTTTGGCGAGCATCGCGTTTCCCGCGGGAAGCCGTTTCGGCGCCGCTGAAAGGCGCTTCCCGTTGTTCCCGATCCTTTCCACGGCCAAACGCCATGATTGCAGAGATGTTTGCGCTTTTGCACGCGCGTTCGTGCGCTTCCGCAACGGCGGTGTTCCGGACGGAGGAATCCGGCGGTCCTGAGCCCCAGAGAATTTTCTTGACAACCTGTAACTCCCGCATTAAAAACAATATATACTTGAAGACAGCGATTCCATCAGGGAGGGGACTCACAACCCTGGTACTATTCAAGGAGGATGTCCGATGACCAAAGCCGAGATCGTGGAGAACATCTCCAGCCGAACAGGGTTGACGAAGAAGGAAGTAGCCGAAGCTGTCGATAATTTCCTCAATTGCATCGCCAAGGGTCTCGCCGAAGGGAAACATTACGAGATCCGCGGTTTCGGGACGTTCAAGGTGAAGGCGCGCAAGTCCCGGATGGCCCGGAATCCGAGGACGGGCGAGGCCGTTCCGGTTCCCGACCGCAAGGTTCCCGTGTTCAAGGTATCGCGGGAATTGAAGGAGCTCGTAGCGCAGTCCTGACGCCCGGCACGCAGTCTTTCCTTTATTATTGTTGCGGCTGGTTCCGCGCGACGCCGGATGCGGGGGTACCCTGTCCGCTGAATTTACGGAGGTTGTGAGCGCCATGGCGGAGAGCATCATCGATCTTCGAAGCGACACGGTCACGCGCCCGTCCCCCGGTATGCGGGAGGCGATCGCCCGCGCGGAGGTGGGGGACGACGTCTTCGGAGACGATCCGACGGTGAGGCGCCTCGAGGAGCGGATGGCGGCGCTGCTCGGCACGGAGGCCGCCCTGTACGTCCCGAGCGGCACGATGTCGAACACGCTCGCGCTCCTCTCGCAGACCAGTCCCGGCGACGAGGTGATCCTCGACCGGAGATGTCACATATTCAATTACGAGGTCGGTGCGGCGTCCGTCCTCGGCGGACTTCAGCTTTTCCCGATGGACGGGCCCGCCGGGCTCCTCCCGCTGGAATCGCTGCCGGCGGCGGTCCGCCCCGCGAATATCCATCATCCGCGCACGACGCTCGTCACGATCGAGAATACGCACAACCGCGCAGGGGGGAGGATCTATCCCTTCGACCAGATCGAAGCGGTCTCCCGCTTCGCGCGCGAGCGGGGGCTGCGGGTCCACATGGACGGCGCCCGTCTCGCGAACGCGTCGGTGAAGACGGGGATACCGTTCGAGCGGTACGGGGCGCTCGTCGATTCGGTTTCCTTCTGCTTCTCGAAGGGGCTCGGCGCGCCGGTCGGCTCCGTCCTCATGTCCGACGCCGCGACGATCGCGAAGGCCCGCGTGTGGCGCAAACGTCTCGGAGGAGGGATGCGGCAGGTCGGGATTCTGGCGGCCGCGTGCCTCTACGCCCTCGACCACAACGTGGCGCGCCTCGCCGAGGACCACGAGCGCGCCGCGCGCATCGGGCGGCTGATCGAGGAGTCCGGACGCTACCGGCTCACGTTCCCCGTCGAAACGAACATCATCATCTTCGGGCCGGTCGACGCGAACGCCGGGATCTCGAAGCTCGACGAGGCGCTGCGGAAGGCGGGAATCCTGGCGCTGCCGTTCGCCGAGCGCTTCATGCGCATGGTCACGCATCTCGATTTCGGCGCCGGAGACATGGAGCGGCTCGAGCGTCTCCTGCCCCGGATCCTCGCGGCGTGAGGAGACGTCCGCCGCACGAAGGTTCGAAGCGTTCATGAAACCGTACCAATTCTATCTCGTCAGCACGCCCATCGGAAATCTCGAGGATCTCTCCGCCCGCGCGGCGGAGACGCTTCGCTCGGTCGACTGCGTGCTCGCCGAAGACACGAGAAAAGCGCGCGTGCTCCTCGACCGGCTCGGCATCCACGCGCAGGTCCGCTCGTATCATGATCACAACGAGCGGCAGATGACTCCCGTGATCATACGCGAGATCAAGGAGGGAAAGCGCTTCGCCCTCGTGGCCGACGCCGGCACCCCGCTCGTGTCGGATCCGGGGTACCCGCTCGTGCGCCGGCTCGTCGAGGAGGGGATCGCCGTCACCGCGATACCCGGCGCGTGCGCCGTGACGACGGCGCTCGTTCTCTCGGGGCTCCCCCCGGACCGGTTCACCTTTTACGGCTATGTCCCGCGAAAGCAGGGGGAGCGGGAGAGCCTCCTCCGCGATGCGGCCTCCAATCCCTATACGAGCATCTTCTACGAGAGCCCTCACCGCCTCCTCAAGACGCTCGAGGCGTGTTCCCGGATCCTCGGCGAGCGCGAGATCGTCGTCGCGCGCGAGCTCACGAAGCTCTACGAGGAGGTGCTGCGCGGGACGGCCGCCGCGCTCCTCGAACGATTCGGGGAGGCGCCGCCCCGGGGAGAGCTGACCGTGCTCGTGCGGGGTCTCGGACGGCGCCGCGGCGCCCGCGTCGAGCGGGATGGCGCAGCCGATCCGGCGGATGACGACGATCAGGACCGAACCGATTGACAGGCGTCGCCGGCCGCTTCATAATACCGCAGCCGTTTCGGGAGGAACGAATCGAACCATGAGCGACAAAACGACGATCAAGAACCGGATGCGACGGCTCCTCGATCCGATCGTGAGCCTCCTCGCCGCGGCGGGGATTTCGCCGATGGCGGTCACGGCCGCGGGATTCGTGCTGAGCCTCGCGGGCGCGGTCGCGATCGCCCGGGGGGAGCTCGTCGCCGGCGCGGTGATTCTCGTCGTGTCGGGCGTTTCCGACGCCCTCGACGGCGGGCTCGCGCGGCGCTGCGGCAAAGAGAGCGTGTTCGGCGCCTTCATCGATTCGACGCTCGACCGCGTCGCTGAGCTCGCGTATTTCGGCGCGCTCATCGTGTACTACGCCGCGCGGGAGGACGGCGGACGCATCGCCGTACCGCTCGTCGTCGCCGCGCTCGCCGGATCGCTCCTCACGAGCTACACCCGCGCCCGGGCGGAGGGGCTCGGCATGGACTGCCGGGTCGGCCTGCTCGAGCGCCCCGAGCGCGTCGCGCTGCTCGTGCTCGGCCTGCTCTTCGGCGGGACCGTTCTCTTCGCCGTCATCGCCTGCCTCGCGGTTCTCACCCTCGTCACCACGGTTCAGCGCGTCGTTCACGTCCATCGGCTGAGCGCCGCGAAGGGCGCTTCGAAATGAGCTCGGCGCCGGGGCGGCGGCGCGCGCGGAGGATCGCGTGAAATCGCGTTTCATCACGTTCGAAGGGATCGAGGGATCGGGGAAGACGGCCGTCTCGCGCGAGATCCGCCGCGCGCTCGAGGGCGCCGGGGCGCTCGTGACGCACGTCCGGGAGCCGGGGGGGACGGCGGTTTCGGAGGCGATCCGCGGCCTCCTGCTCGATCCCGCGCGCCGGGAGATGGATTCGAAGGCGGAGCTGTTTCTTTACCTCGCGAGCCGGGCGCAGCTCGTCTCCGAGGTGATACGCCCCGCCCTCGCGGCGGGGAGGACCGTCGTCTGCGACCGGTACTTCGACGCCTCGGTCGCCTATCAGGGATGGGCGCGCGGGCTCGGCGAGGAGCTCGTCGCCGCTCTGAACGCCCCTGCCGTCGGCGCCACCGTGCCCGACCGCACCTTTCTCCTCGACGTCGCCGTGGCGGAGGGCCTCCGGCGAGGCCCCGCGCGGCGCGAGGCGGAAGGCACGGCGGTGCGGGACCGTCTCGAGCGCGAGGACGTGAGCTTCCATGAGCGCGTTCGCGAAGGGTACCTGCGGATCGCAAGTCGCGAGCCGTCGCGGATCGTCGTGATCGACGCCTCTCGCCCCTTCGAGGAGGTCGTCCGGGCGATTCTCGGGAACCTCGAGGGGCTCTTCGACGTAAGACTAACTGCATGACCAATATGCTTTTGATTCCTGGAACCGGCTTGTTATATTCTAGCCGGAACCGGACCGGAGCCGCGCTCGTCCCGCCGTGGCATCGTTCTTGATGTATCCCGGATGGACGGACGGCGCCAGCGCTTCTCCGGTTTCCCTCGAACGTAGCAATTGCGGAGGTTCGACGTTGAAATTGAACAAGAAAGCGATCATCGGCCTTCTGCTTCTCTGCACCCTAACCGCGGTGGCGATCTTCGTCATGGCGGGGGATCGCGAGGAGAAACAGCGCGAGACCGTCTACCAGAATCTCGAGCAGTTCGGCGCCGTGCTCGACCGGATTCTCAATTACTACGCCGACGAGATCGACGCGGAGAAGCTGATCAAGGCGGCGATCGACGGCATGCTCGAGCAGCTCGACGAGCACTCGATCTACATGGACAGCTATGAATACGAGAACCTGATGATCGACACGAAGGGGGAATTCGGCGGTCTCGGGATCACGCTCGGCACGGCCGAAGGATATCCCACGGTCGTCACGACCCTCGAGGACACTCCCGCCTACCGTCTCGGGATCCAGGGGGGGGACAAGATCGTCGAGATCGAGGGTGTTTCGACGAAGGACTGGAAATCGGAGCAGGCGGTGACGAAGCTCCGCGGGCGCGAGGGCACGCAGGTGTCGATCACCATCACGCGTGAAGGGGTGAGCGACTCGCTCCACTATGCGATCACGCGCGAAATCATCCGCGTGCCGAGCATCACCTATTCGACGGATCTCGACGGGATCGGGTACGTTCGCGTCGCGCGGTTCGCCGAGCGGACGGCGCGCGAGCTCGACGCGATCATCCGGGATCTCGAAAGCAAGAAGATCAAGGGGCTCATCATCGATCTGCGGAGCAATCCCGGCGGTCTTCTCGAGTCGGCGCGCGAGGTGTCGGAGCTCTTTCTCGAGAAGGACAAGCTCCTCGTGTACACGGAGAGCCGCATTCCGAGCCATAACGTGAAATACTATTCGCGCTCGACGAAGGTTCACGATCAGGTTCCCATCGTCGTGCTCATCAACGGCGCGAGCGCCTCGGCGTCCGAGATCGTCGCCGGCGCGCTTCAGGATTGGGACCGCGCGGTCGTCGTCGGCCAGACCTCCTTCGGCAAGGGTTCCGTTCAGACCGTGTTCATGGTGGGGAGAGACGCGCTGAAGCTCACCACGGCGAAGTACTTCACGCCGAGCGGCCGCTGCATCCACACGGACCGGCCGCGCGACGGGGAAGATCCCGCGCTCGACGAGGATTCTCCGCCGCCGGCGGAGCGCGGGGTCGGCGAGGAGCCTCTCGAGGAGCCTGCCGATGAACCTCACCAGGAATTTCACACCTCCGGCGGCCGCATCGTGTACGGCGGCGGAGGCATCACGCCTGACTGGACGATAACGCTGCCCGAGTTCACCGATTTCGAGTTCAAGCTGGAACGGCGGAACCTCTTTTTCGACTTCGCCATTCATTACACGGCGAAACACAAGGTCACGGAGCAGTTCGAGGCCGGCGACGACGTAATCGCCGACTTCAGGGCGTACTGCGTCGCAAACAAGTTCGAGGCCGCCGACTCCTTGTGGGTCTCGGCAGAGAACGTCGATTACATGAAGCTCGCGATCAAGCGCGAGGTGTTCCGCAAGCTGATGGGCACGAAGGGCGCCTATATCGCCACGCTCCCGGAGGACGAGGAAGTGAACATGGTGCGCGCGATGTTCCGCGCCGCGCCGACGCTCAAGCAGATGTTCGTGTACGTGGACGATCAGATGAAGATGGCGGAAGCATCGAAGCGGACAACGGAGGCTCCCAAGAAGTGAAAAAGGTCGCCCTCATCAGCGACTTCGACGGGACGATCTCGCGGCGGGACGTCGGCCACCATTTCTTCGGCACCTTTATCCCCGACCGCGCGCGCTGGCTCGAGATCCTCCAACAGTGGCGCCTCGGCCTCATCAGCTCGCGGGAGTGCCTCGAGAGCGAATTCTCCCTCGTCCGCGCCGACCGGGAGGATCTCGATACCTTCGCCGACAACGAGGGGCTCGATCCCTATTTCAAGGATTTCGTCGATTTCTGCGAGCGCCGCTCGAGCAGCATCCTCATCACGAGCGACGGGCTCGACTACTACATCGACCGGCTCCTCATGCGGTTCGGGCTCGGATACCTCGAGTTCAAGGCGAACGTCCTCGTCGTCGAGGATACGACGCTGCGGGGCATCGAGTTCCCGTATTACAACCTCATGGAGTGCACGCGCTGCGGAAACTGCAAGCGGTTCCATCTGGAGGAGCTGAAGAAGCAGGGATACACGACGGTGTACGTCGGAAACGGATACAGCGATCGCTGCCCCGCGGAGCACGCCGACGTCGTGTTCGCCAAGGGGGAGCTCCTCGACCATTGCCGCGCTCAGGGGATCGAGCACATTCCGTTCGAGAATTTCCGCGACGTCGAGCGCGAGCTCACCGACCGCTTCATACTTCATTCGGGGAACATCTCGCTCTGACGCCGCCGCATCGCCTCCGTGTAGAGCTCGCTCACGTACCCGATGTAATCGAAGATATCCATGTCGGTGATCTCTTTCTTGACCTGGAGCGACCTCGTTTTCTCGACGACGTCGTTGAGATCGTTGCGCGAGACGAGCCCCTTCTCGTAGAACTCCCAGAATTTGTCGAGCGTGTAGCGGAGGTCGTTTCCGTATTTCTTCTGCTGGGCGTCGTTGAACCGCGCCGCGAGGCCGGCGCCGGCCCGCTCATACGAGCGGTGGGCGATCCACTGCCGCGAGGAGAGGAGCATCACGACGATCGCGGCGGCGACGACCGTCGCGGCGATCGCGATCACAAGTCTTTTCCGGTTCATTGTCCGTCCTTTCCGTCCGTTGCCAGCGTTCGATCGAACCATTCGGCGGTCAGAGCGACGGCGCGCTCGACGGCGCCCGTCGGCCGCCTCATCGGGTGAGCGACATTGAAGGTGTGCCCGGCGCCGTGAACGATCTCGAGGCGCGGCGCCGGCGACCCCGGATCCGCGAGGAGCGTGCGGGCCTCGCGCAGCGTCACCGCGGCGTCCCGGTCGCCGTGGACCATGAGATGCGGGATCGCGAGCGCGGAGGAAGCGCGCCGGACGTCGAACGCGTCCCGGTTCGCGTCGATGTCCTCGTAGTACGAATAGTCGAGCCTGAGGGGGCCCCCCGCGCGCGCGTCGTTGAAGACGAGCGCCCCCTCCCGCTTCCAGGCCGCTTTCCGGCGGACCGTGTAGCGGTCGAGCCGGGCGACGGTCGACCAGGTGACGATCGATCGCACGTCGGCGCTCCCGGCGGCGGCGAGGATCGCGACCGCCCCTCCGCGGCTGTGCCCGAAGAGCCCGATCGCGCCGGGCCGAACGCCCTCGCCGTCCAGTCCGCCGCCGCGGACGAAGTCGAGGGCGCGTCGCAGATCGGCGAGCTCGGCCGAGACGGTGTTTCGCGCGAACTCGTCCGGCCGTTCGAAGAGCCCCGTCGTTTCGTCGACACCGTTCAGGGAAAAGCTCAACGTGAGCACGTCGAATCCCATGGCGGCGAGGCGTTCGGAGAGGTACGGGAAGAAGCCCCACCGCTTGTAACCGAGAAAGCCGTGGCACACGACGATGAGGGCGCGTCCCGCGCCGCCGCTCCCCGTCCTCACATCGGCGCGCACCGGAGGCCGCCCCGGCGAGCGAATCTCGATTTCCCTGACGATCGTTTCCAACGCGAAGGCCGTCCTTGCATTACGCGTTTTCGTCCATTATGATTGTCTCCGTATTGTATAGAAGCGGGGGTGAATCGTGGCAAGAAGAATCATCATCAGTGTCGTTCTGACGCTTCTGGTCCTCGCGGCCGCGCGGCGCCTCACCTCGGGGAAGCCGGAGGATCTCGTATCAGAGGCGCCGGGCTTGAAGGTCTATCACCGGACGGTTACCGAGCAGGTCGGCCCGGGCCAGCCGTGTTTGAAGGCGCGGATCGAGCCCGTGCAGAAAGCCGCGCTCGTCATACGCTGGATGCAGCCGCCGTCGACGGAGATACAGGGGCGGACCATGTTCGAGATCAGGCCGGGAGTCTATGAAGGATGTCTGCCCCCGATGGAGAAGGGGACGAAGTTCACCTACTGGATCGCGGTGAGGAACGTCGAGCAGACGACGGCGCGTGTGCCGGCGGATGACGCGAAATTCGGCGTGCTCAAATACAAGGGCGAGGCGTCGCCGGTGGTGATCGTCGCGCACGTGGTCTTCATGTTCGCGGCCTTCTTCTTCATGGTCATGAGCGCGCTCTCCGCGGTCGATATTCTCCGGGGGCGCGCGGACAAGAAACGCGCGGTGCGGGCGGCGCGGTGGGTGCTCGCGACCTCCTTTATCGGCGGCTGGCCGCTCGGCTTCGTTCTCAACTATCAGACGTTCGGGCCGCTCTGGGAGGGGTTCCCCTTCGGGTACGACATCACCGACAACAAGACGCAGGTGATCTTCGTCCTCTGGCTCGTCAGTATGCTCCTCGCGTGGGGGAGCTTCACCGGCACGGGAGAGGGAAAGGACCGTCTCGGCCGCAGGGCCTTCGCGATCGCGATCGTCGCCTGTTTTCTCGTGAGTCTCGCCTTGTTTATCCTCCCGCACAGCATCTGACGGGGGCGGGTCGGGGGGCAGCATGCGCGGCGGCATTTCGAAGAGCTTTTTCGGCGGGCCCCGCGCCTGCCTCGCGCCGATGGCGGGATACTCCGACGCGCCGTTCCGTCTCGTCTGCGCGGAGCTCGGCGCGGATTTCGCCTTCACCGGGCTCGTGAGCGCGGACGGCCTCGCGCGCGGCATGAAGAAGAGCGCGGCGCTCCTCGAACGGCTGGAGGGGGAGGCGCCGCTCGGCGTGCAGCTCTTCGGCTCGAATCCGGAGACGCTCGCGCGCGCGGCGGCCGCGGCCGGCGCCTCCGGCGCCTCGTTCATCGACCTCAATTTCGGCTGCCCGGTCAAGAAGGTCGTGACGAAGAACGGGGGCGCGGCGATCATGCGCGACCTCGCGCTCATGGAGCGGATCGCCCGGGCGGTCGTCGCGGAGGCCATCGTTCCCGTCACGGCGAAGATACGGAGCGGGTGGAGCGCCGGGGAGCGGAACTACCTCGAGGCGGGCGCCGTGCTCGAGGGGTGCGGCGTCGCGGCGATCACGTTGCATCCGCGGCCGCGCAGCCAGGGACTCACCGGTCAGGCGCACTGGGACGATATCGCGCGGCTCCGGGAATCGGTCTCCATCCCCGTCATCGCGAACGGGGACGTCAAATCAGCGGCGGATTATCGCGAGATCGTGCGCGTCACCGGATGCTCGATCGTCATGATCGGGAGGGGGGCCATCGGCAACCCGTTCATCTTTCGCGACGTTCGAGCGATCGCGGCGGGGCGCGAACCGCGGGGCGCCACGAACGCCGAGCGGCTCGACGCGCTCGTGCGGCACGTGAAGCTTCAGACGACCTGCTTCGAAGAGGGGATGGGCATCCGGGAAATGAGGAAATTCTACCGCTGGTATCTGAGATCATTCGAGGGCATCAAGAAATACCGCGCGGAGCTCACGAGCGCGGAGACGCGCGCCGGGATTCTCGAAATCATCGAGCGCATCAGAGAGGAGAGCGTGGATCATGGACGAGGCGCGGCTCAAACGGCTTCTTGAACAGGTGGCGGCGGGGAAGCTCGAGGTCGCCGGGGCGATCGAGCGGCTCAAGGTGCTCCCCTTCGAGGATCTCGGATTCGCGAAGGTGGACCACCACCGCGCGATCCGGCGGGGATTTCCCGAGGTGATCTTCTGCGAGGGGAAGACCCCCGCCGAGATCGCGAAGATCGCGAAGAACGTGACCTCCCGGGGAGCGAATCTGCTCGCGACGCGCTGCGATCCGGCGCTGTTCAGGAACGTGTCGCGGTCGCTCCGGGGCGCGACCTACCATCCCGAGGCGAACCTGTTCGCGATCGAGCGCGCGAAGACGAAACGGTCGGGTCTCGTCGCCGTCGTTTCGGGGGGCACCTCGGACCGGCCGGTCGCCGAGGAGGCGGCGCTCACCGCGCACTATCTCGGGTGCGGGGTCGACCGGCTCTACGACGTCGGCGTCGCTGGTATCCACCGGCTCCTCTCGTCGTGGGATCGGTTCCGCGGCGCGGACTGCATTATCGTCGTCGCCGGCATGGAAGGGGCCCTCGCGAGCGTCGTGGCGGGAATCGCGGACGCGCCGCTCATCGCCGTGCCGACGAGCGTCGGCTACGGAGCGAGCTTCCACGGCCTCTCGGCGTTGCTGACGATGCTCAACAGCTGCGCGGGGGGCGTGACGGTGGTCAATATCGACAACGGGTTCGGAGCGGGCTACGCCGCCGCGACGATCGTCAGGCGCGCGCGGCGGGGGCGCCCGTGAAGGAGGGCACGGTGGCATCTCGGTCCGGAACGAAGCGCCCGCCGCGGATGATCGTCGTCGACGCCGCGGGAGGTTTGAGCGGCGATATGTTTCTCGCGGGGCTCTTCGCCCTCGGCGCCGACCCGAAGCGGGTCGCGGGGGAAGTGCGGAAGCTGCGCGGGCTCGAGCCCTTCACGATACGCGTCGAGCGCGTGAATCGCGGCGGCATCGCCGCGACGCGCGCGACGGTGCGCTCCCCGGGGCGGGCCCGTGAGCGCGATCTCGCCTCCATCCTCGCCATGATCGAGAAATCGCGTCTCGGCGCGCGCGTGAAGGAGCTCTCTACTCAAACGTTCCGGATCATCGGGGCGGCTGAGGGGAAGGTTCACGGCGTGGCGGCCGATCACGTTCATTTCCACGAAGTGGGAGCGGTCGATTCGATCGTCGACATCGTCGGCGGCGCGGCCGCGCTCGAGTCGCTCGGATTTCCGCCCCTCTACCATCGGCCGCTCAGGCTCGGGAGCGGCTTCGTCGAGTTCTCGCACGGGAGGCATCCGGTCCCCGCGCCGGCCACGATCGAGATTCTCCGCGGGAGGACCGTGATCCTCGACGGCGAGGGGGAGGTCGTCACGCCGACGGGCGCCGCGCTCATGAAGGCGCTCGCCGATGAGCTCCCCGCGCTCGCGCCGCTCGTTCCCCGGCGCGTCGTATACGCGGCGGGCACGCGCGAGACGGGACCGGCGCCGGGCATGCTGCGCCTCATCGAAGCGGAGCCGCGGGTGCCCGCGGGCGAGATCACCGTGCTCCGCACCACGATCGACGACATGAATCCCGAGTTCTACGGCTGGGTGACGGAGTGCCTCTTCGGCGCCGGCGCGCTCGATGTCTACCTCACGCAGATCATCATGAAGAAGGGGCGCCCGGGCGTTCTCCTCACCGCGCTCTGCGCGGGGGAGACGGCGGACGCCCTGCTCGACGTCATCTTCCGGGAGACGACGACCCTCGGCGTACGCGTGAGCGTTGAATCGCGCGCCGAGCTCGAGCGCCGGATCGAGCAGGTCGACACGGAATATGGCCCGATGCTGGTGAAGCGCGCCCGGCTCGGCGACGGAACGACGAGAACGAAACCGGAATTCGAGTCGTGCAGGGACGCCGCCGCGTCCCGGGGCGTGCCGATC
>JBFYZJ010000252.1:0-7469 GCA_041309565.1 Candidatus Krumholzibacteriota bacterium | reverse complement strand
GGCCTCCGACAAGGGCGCGGACGTGAATTTCCAGCGCCTCATTCTCTTCGATCCGGCGACCGGGGTGGAGGAGCTCGTCGAGGCCGACCCGTTGAATGAGGTCGATTTCGGCGGCGCCGAGTTCTCGCATAAGACGGACGAGCTCGTCGCGACCTTCTACGTCGGGGACCGGCTCCGCGTCTATTTCCGGGACAAGGAATGGGAGAAGGACTACAAGCGTCTCCAGAAGCAGCTTCCCGACGGCGACATCTATCGTGCTTCCTCGACGAACGACGACGGCGTGTGGCTCGTCGGCGTCACGAGCGACGTCGATCCGGGGGCGGCCTACGTGTACACGCGCGCGACGGGGAAGGCCGAGTTCCTGTATCGTCCGTACCCCGATCTCCCCTCGAAGGATCTCGCCCCGATGAAGCCGATCGTGTACCGGAGCCGCGACGGCTTCGACATTCACGGCTATCTCACCGTGCCGAAAGGGGTCAAGGCGAAGAACCTCCCCGTGCTGTGCATGGTGCACGGCGGTCCCTGGTCGCGCGACGAATGGGGCTACGATCCGTACGCGCAGTTCTTCGCGAACCGCGGCTACGCGGTGTTTCAGATGAACTTCCGCGGCTCCACCGGCTACGGTAAGGCGTTCCTCAACGCGGGGAACAAGCAGTGGGGAGACGCGATGCAGAACGACATCACTGACGGCGTCGAGTATCTCGTCAAGAAGGGAATCGCCGATCCGAAGCAGATCGCGATTTTCGGCGGCTCGTACGGCGGGTACGCGACGCTCGCCGGGCTCGCCTTCACGCCGGATCTCTACGCGGCGGGCATCTCGTACGTGGGGCCCTCGAACATCATCACGCTGCTGAACTCGATTCCGCCCTACTGGGCCGTGCTCAAGAGCCTCTTCAACGAGCGCGTCGGCGATCCGTCGATGCGCGAGGACGCCGAGCGTCTCAAGCGCCAGTCGCCGCTCTTCTCCGCCGAGAAGATCAAGGCGCCGCTTCTCGTCGTGCAGGGAGCGAACGATCCGCGCGTGAAGAAGGCCGAATCGGATCAGATCGTCGTGGCGCTCCGGGACCTCGGCCGCGACGTCGAGTATCTCGTCGCGCCGGACGAGGGGCACGGGTTCGCGGGGATCGATAACCGGACGGCCTTCGCCGTCGCCGCCGAGAAGTTCCTCGCGAAGCATCTCGGGGGGCGCTATCAGGAAGCGATGACCGACAACGTGCGGAGCCGTCTCGAGACGCTCACGGTGGACCCGAAAACGGTCGTTCTCGCCGCGCCCGCGGCGGGGGCCGCCGGCGCCGCCGCGGCGCCGCTCCCCGCGGTGGACGCGAGCCTGCTGAGGCCGGTGTCGCTCGTGTACAAGGGGAGCGTCCGCACCGGCGGGCAGGAAGTCGTGCTCGAAGTCACCCGCAACGTCATGAAGGCGTCGCTGGGGGACGCGGCGACGTGGCGTATCGCGACGAGCCAGACGAGCGGCGGGGAGAGCGCGGTCGACACCTTCGATCTCGACGCGGCGACCCTGCTCCCGCTCCGCTGGGGCGTCCGCCAGGGCGGCGCCACGGTCGTCGTCACCTTCAGCGGAACGGCGGTCAAGGGCATGGTGCGGATGGGCCCGCAGGAGATGCCGATCGACGCCACGCTCGAGGCGCCCGTCTTCGGGGACGGCTCCGCGATCGAGACGATCCTCGGCGCGTTCCCGCTCGCGCCCGGATACGAGGCGACGCTGCGCACCTTCGATTTCCAGATGCAGGCGACGCGCTCGATGTCGCTCAAGGTCACGGGCTCGGAGACCGTCACCGTGCCCGCGGGGACGTACGAATGCTTCGCCGTCGAGCTGAAGCCGATCGGGGACGAATCGGGAGCCTCGCGGATCTGGGTGAGCGCGAAGGATCCGCGCTGCATGATCCGCGGCTCGTTCGACCTGCCGCCGCAGATGGGCGGGGGAACGGTCGAGATCGATCTCGCGAGTATCAAGTAGACGGCTGCGTCCGGCCGGACTCGAGAAAGCACGAAGCGCTCCCCCCGCGGGGAGCGCTTCGTCGTATCGGTTGATGGGGGCGTGTCAGCGATAGATCGACTTGATCGTGCTCCAGGAGCTCGCCTCCGTCGCGACCGGCGCGATCGGCTCGACGCGTATCACGTTGTTCGCGGCGTCGAGCGTGACCGATACGCACGCGCGATCGCTCGCGGTTCCGATGGTCGCGTCGATGCACAGCGTGTACCTTCCCGCGGGCACGCACTGCGGAACCGGGACGGGGAACGTGTGTGTGAACGACACGCCCCCGGGCATGAGGGCCAGAAGGCTCATGCTCCCGATGACCGCGAGATCCTTCTCGAGCGTGAGCTTGAAGCTCGCGACCGCCGAACACGGTCCGCAGTTCTCCGCGAAAAAGTAGAGGCCGAGCATGTCATACGGGTCGTGCGTAATGACGCTCGCGCCGAGATCCACGTCGACGCAGCCTGCGGCCGCGGCGGGCGCGGTCCAGAGCGCGAACACGCCGACGCACATGAGTATCAGCAGCAATTTCATGGATTTCCCCTCCGTTTGAACAGCCGCTCGATATTCCGCTTCCTACCAATAAGCATTGTACCATAGACTGGCGGAAAATTCAAGGATTCAATCGGCCTCGGGAATGCCCCCGGGGCGCGTGCGCTTTCGGGGGCGGCTCCGGATTCGAAGAAAGGCGGTCCAGCCATGCGTTTGTATCGAATGCTCGTTGCGGCGCTCGTTGCCTGCGCGGTTGCGCTCCCTGCGGCTCCGCTCGCCGCGCAGGAAGCGCCCGCCGGGGGCGCGATGAAATCGCTCGGCGCGAAGACCTTCGCGCAGCCGTGCCCCGTCTGGGTCATCGGATCGTACGACGCGGCGGGAAAGCCGAACGCGATGACCGCATCGTGGGCGGCGATCTGCTGCTCGCAGCCGCCGATGGTGACCGTTTCGCTCAGGAAGGCGACCTACACGTACGGCAGCATCATGGAGAGCAAGGCCTTCACCGTGAACGTGCCGTCCGAGGAGTTCGTGAAGCAGGCCGCCTATTTCGGGAGCGTCTCGGGCAGGGACGTCGACAAATTCAAGGAGAGCGGGCTCACACCGGTGAAGAGCTCGCTCGTCAACGCGCCGTACATCGCGGAGTTCCCGCTCGTGATCGAGTGCAAGCTCGTGCGGACGATCGAGCTCGGGCTGCACACGATGTTCATCGGCGAGATCGTCGACGTGAAGGCGGTCGAGTCGGTGCTCGGCGCGGGCGGCGCGCCCGACGTCGCCAAGCTCAAGCCCTTCATATTCGCTCCCGGCAACAGCGATTACTACGGTCTCGGCCCGTCGCTCGGTTCGGGCAGGGAACCGAAGAAAGAGACTGGAAAGTAGCCGCGGCGAAACGCTGAGTCGAAGCACGAAACGGGTCCGGCACGTCGTCGGACCCGTCTTATTTGCATATAATGCAAGCGATTAAGGATTCTGTGCTCCGGTTGGTACGCTTCTTCCAAAGGAAATCGCGCAGAGAGGGTTGAACGCTCGTTTTCAGCCGTGCTATTATCGCGTTTATTCAGCTCCGCCAGGCACTTCAACCCTCGCCGATTGAACGATGCCTTCATATGAAAGAAGGTAGCTCCGTGGAAGATTTCCGGAATTTCAAGGGAGAAGGGCTCCGCCGCGTCGTCGCGGTCGTATCGATGCTCGTGACGCTCTACTACCTCTACTGGAGGGTCACCGAGACCTTCAACCAGTCGGCGCTCTTTTTCTCGTGGTCGCTGTGGATCGCTGAATGCTTCGGCACGCTCACGACGTTCCTCTTCTTCTTCGCCGTGTGGCGGCCCCTTTCGCGCGAGGCGCCGAAGCCGCTCGAGGGGCGCACGGTGGACGTGCTCGTTCCGACGAAGAACGAGCCCGTCGCGATCCTGCGCAAGACGCTCCTGGCGTGCAACGACGTGAAATACGCGCACCGGACGCTGCTCCTCGACGACGGGAACCGTCCCGAGGTCAAAGCGCTCTGCGAGGAGCTCGGCTGCGTCTATCTCGCCCGCGAAAACCACGAGCACGCGAAGGCCGGCAACATCAATTTCGGCTTGAAGCACTCCACGGCCGAGTTCGTCGCCATCTTCGACGCCGACCATGCGCCGCTCCCGCACTTCATCGACCGGCTCATCGGCTACTTCGTGGACGAGAAGGTCGCGTTCGCGCAGGCGCCGCAGGAGTTCTATAACATCGATTCGTTCCAGCACCGCGCCGATCACGAGAAGAAATACGTCTGGACCGAGCAGGGGCTCTTCTACAACCTTATCCAGCCGGGGCGCGACCGCTGGAAGGCCGCCTATTTCGTCGGGAGCTGCGCGCTCATACGCCGCACGGCGCTCGACGACGTCGGCGGCTTCTCGACGATCTCGATCACGGAGGACATGGCGACGTCGATCCGCATCCACGCGCGCGGGTGGACGTCCGTGTATCATAACGAGGGGCTCGCCTACGGGATCGCCGCCGATACGATCAATCCGTTCCACCTCCAGCGCAAGCGCTGGGGGCTCGGCGGATGGCAGGTGTTCTTCAAGGCGAATCCGCTCTTCGTGCGGGGGCTCAGCTTTCCGCAGCGGCTCTGCTACCTCGGGAGCCTCATCTACCCGATCGAGGGATTCCAGAAGTTCGTCTTCTACGTGACCCCGCCGATCGTGCTCTTCACCGGGATTCTCCCGATGAACGCCCTCGACGTCACGTACCTGCTCCACTTCATCCCGTACTTCGCGCTCTCCCTCTTCGCCTACAACGAGATGGGGAGGGGGTACGCCGGGTACCTCCTGCTCGAGCAGTTCAGCATGGGCAAGTTCTTCACGTACCTCGAATCGTTCTTTTCCCTGTTGCTCCCGCGCCGGCTGCGGCAGTTCAAGGTGACGCCGAAGACGAAGGGAACCGCGACGCCGTATCCGCTCATCGTCCCGCAGGCGATCGTGTTCGCCGGCAGCGTCATCGGCATCGTCTGGGCGCTCCTGCAGCTCGTGCTCGGGCTGCGCGGCGACGAGTTCATCATCGCGGTCAACAGCCTCTGGGCGCTCTTCAACAGCGGGCTCGCCATCGCGATCATCCTCTATGCGCGGACCAAGTTCTATCAGCGGAGAACGGAGTTCCGCATCCATGACGCCGTTCCCGTCTTCTTCTCGTACCGCGACGGCTCGAAGGCGGTCCGCCGGCTCGGAGCGGCCGACGACGCCACGGAAACCGGCATGTCGATCGTCTCCGCCGGCGTGATTCCCGCGGACCGCGAGCTCGAGATCGAGATCATGCTTCCCCGCAAGACGCTCGCCGGCACGGGGCGCGTCATGCACGTGAAGACGGCGAATATCGGATTCGACACCGTTTCCCGCGCCGGGATCACCGTCACGGGACCGTCGGGAGAGGTGGACGTGATGTCGCGGTACCTGCACGAATCCGCCGTCTCGAAGTTCCTCGCCGAATACTCGACGCGATACCTCACCTATATCGAGAGCAGGCTCGAGAAGCAGCCGCAGCGCGCGGTCCGCGCCCGGCGCTTCCGCGCCTTCGTTCCCGCCGTCGTCCGGGGGAAGGCGGGGGGCACGTCGTACGGCGTGATACGGAACATCTCCCAGACCGGCTATCTTCTCGCCGCGCGCGAGGATCTCGCCGAGGGGGACCGCGTCGAGGTGGAGGCGGTGGTCGGGGACCGGAACGTGCCGCTCCCGGGCATCGTCGTCAGGGTCGTCCGCCATCACTCGGAGGATTTCCCCGAGTGCGTCGCCGGCGTGATTCTGGACAAAGCGGATCCGGGTGTCGTGAACCGCGTTCTCGCGATCGCGGAAGCGACGGCGGCCCTGTGGTGATGCGGCAATGAAACCGATTCATCGAAGACTGCTCCTCGCCGCCATCCTGCTCTACGGGCTCGTCGCGAGCCTCGTGGATCTGGATTACAACTCCGTCTTCATCGACGAGGCGTACCAGATCACGATGGGGAAGGAGATCATCGGCGGAGAGCCGTGCCTCGGATGCCCGCACCACACCGGCTCGGTGATGATCTGGCCGGTGCTCGCGGGGCTCGCGGACCGCGTCGGCGGCATCCACGCCGTCCGCATCCTGAACGTCCTCATCGGGCTCGCCCTCACCGTGATCGTTTATGCGACGGCGGCGATGCTGTACGGCGGGGGCCGGGCCCTCATCGCGGCGGCGATCTTCATGTTCGCGGGACAGACCCTCTACCTCATGAAGCTCGGCACGTACGACATGGTCGCCGCGTTCTTCATCGGCGCCTCGTTCCACATGTTCGTCCTTTCGGTCTCGACCGGGGCGCGGTGGCACCGGAACCTCGCGATCGTCTTCGGCGCCGCGGCGCTCTTCCTCGCCGCCATCACGAAGTATCTGCTTCCCGTGTTCGTGCCGGCGCTCGTGCTATACGTCCTCGTCAAGCACGGGATCAGGCGGACCGCGCTTTTCTGCGTCCTGCCGCTCGCCGTGCTCGCCGCGCTCTACCTCGGATTCGATCAGTACGCGCCGCGCGTGCAGGTGCTCGGGCAGGTCGAAACCTACGCGAACATCAAGGTGCCCGTCGGCACCATCTTCGAATGGGCGTTCCGCTGGATCGCGTTCGTGCTGCTCCTGGCCGTCTTCGGCGCGTTCCACGAGCGGTACGGGAAAACGGCGCTCGCCCTCATCGCGCTCTCCTCGCCGATCATCGTGCTCCATCTCGTGACCCGCGCGGAGCAGTCGGTGAACAAGAACATGATCTTCGCGCTCATCTTCCTCGCCCCCGCGGCGGCGCTCGGCGTGGAGCATCTCGTGAGGATATTCTCGTTCGGGGCGAGAACCCGGGCGGTCCGCGGCTTCTTCACCGTCGCGGTGCTCGTCATCTTCTGGGCGTACGGGCTCTTCAATCTCCGGTGGCTCGAGCGGCAGTATCCCGACGTGACGCCGGTGATCGAGTTCTTCGAAACGAGGGGCTTCGACGGCATGACCGTCGCGTTCAACGGGTGGGACGGAGTCATCTACGAGTACGTGTTCGAGGATCGCTATCCGAACGCCCGGTTCCTCAACGTGTTCCAGATCAGGAAGACCGATTCGCCGCGGCCGGCGTTCGCCGAGCGGGTGGATTTTGTCGTGTGTGAGGACCTGTTCTACGGGAAGATGTCGCCGTGCAGCGAGTTCAGCCCGTATTTCGAGGATGACTTCACGCTGCTCAGGGATTTCACGATCGAGCATTCATGGGGCGAAACGGACGCCCAAATCTACGGAAGGAGATAGGAAATGAAACGTCACGCGTTCGGGATTGCCGTCGCACTGCTGTGCGTTCTTCTCTGCTCGGGCAGCGCCTTCGCGATCGTCGGTTTCCGCGGCTCCACGTGGGGGGAGCTGCGGGGAGAGCTGCCGGACGAAGTTGAGAACAACCTGTTGCTGCGGGGCTGGATCAAACAGGGGGTGGACTGGACGAAGTGGGGAAACCTGACGCTCAACACCTACGCCACCCTGCGCTACCAGGCCGATA
>JBFYZJ010000251.1:0-3081 GCA_041309565.1 Candidatus Krumholzibacteriota bacterium | reverse complement strand
AGCCCGGCGAGACGCCGCGCCATGAACGCGAGATCATCGCGGGAGATCGCGCGCATCTCCTCGAAGACGGCCCCCGGCCCGGTCATCCGTCCGCCGAGCACGGCGAGGCTCACCGCCGTTCCGCCCGTCATGAGCATTGTAGGGTTTCGCAAGAAACCGGGCAAGGAATAAACGTCCGCCGCGCCGCGGCGCCCGAGCCCCTGCCCGGCCGATACCGCTATGCGCTCGGCGATCGCCGCCGAAACGCGGCGGGCGCCGGAGCTCCGATCGAGCATGCGTCGCACGCGATGGGTGCCGACGGGTAACCCGAGGTACCCCTCCATCGAGGTTCCCCTTCCCCAGGATATCTCCGTGCTCGTGCCCCCCGCATCGACGAGGAGCACGCCCTCGTCCCGCGGACGGAAGAACGAAGCGCCGATATAGCCGAGCTCCGCCTCCTCGCGCTGCGCGAGCACGACGACGGGGGCGCCGGCCGCCGCCTCCAGGGCCGCTTTCACCCGCGGCGCGTTCGCCGCTTCGCGGAGCGTGTTCGTCGCCACGATCGCGGGGCGGGGACATCCCCATCGCGCCGCCGCGGCGACGAGATCCTTCACCGCGCGGAGCGCCGTCCCGGTCTTTTCCGGCGAGACGATTCCCGACGCCGCCAGATCATCCCCCCATCCGACGAACCGCTTCTCCTCCCTGAACGCGCGGATTTCGAGCGCGCGCGCCTCCTCTATCACCGAATCCGGAAAAACAGCTTCGAGAACGAGGAGCCTGAAATTGCTGCTTCCGAGATCCAGGCAACCCCTGATCTCGCTTTTTCTGTCGAATCGCCGCCCGCTATCCCGTATCATCGTTCCGCCGTGGAAAAGACGAACATCAAGAATCTCTCGATACGCGATATCGCGGCCCTCGTCGAGGCGCTCGGCGAGAAGCGCCACCGCGGGGCGCAGATAATCAAATGGTTGTATCAGAAGGGCTGCGCCGGATTCTCCGAGATGACCAATCTCCCGGCGAGCCTCCGGACCGCCCTCGACGAGCGGTTCGCGATCAGCTCGCTCCGGCTCGCGGAAAGTGTACGCTCGCGGGACGACGCGAGCCAGAAGTTTCTGCTCGAGTCGGACGATCGCGTCCGCTTCGAGGCGGTGCTCATGGAAGCGCGCGGCCGCCGGACCGTCTGTATCTCGAGCCAGGCCGGATGCGCGCTCGGCTGCACGCTCTGCAGGACGGGAGCGGGAGGATTCGAGCGGGATCTGCGGAGCGACGAAATACTCAATCAGATCCTGTTTTTCAAGAAGGGCTACCTTCCGCCGCGCGAGCGGTTCAACGTCGTCTTCATGGGGATGGGAGAGCCGCTCCTCAACCTCGAGAACTTCACGCGAGCGCTCGAGATCATCAACGCCGAGGAGGGATTCGCCCTCGGCGAGAAGCGCATCACGGTGAGCACGATCGGCATTCCGGACGCCATCCGCGCCCTCGCGTCGCGGGGCCTCAAGTTCTCCCTCGCCCTCTCCCTCAACGCGACGACGGATGAGACGCGCCGGCGGCTCATGCCGGCCTCGCGCGGCATCGACGACACGCTCGCCGCCGCGCAGGAATTCGCGCGCGCGCGAAAAACGCGGGTCACGATCGAGTACGTGCTCATCGCGGAAATCAACGATTCGGTCGAGGACGCGCGCCGTCTCGCATCCCTCACCGCGGGCAGGCCGTTCAAGATCAACCTGATTCCCTTCAACGAGTGGGACGGGTGCCCGTACCGCCGGCCGTCCGAGGAGCGGATCGAGCGGTTCCTCGCGCCGCTGCTTCCCTCCGCCCCCGCCGTCACCGTGCGCAGGAGCCAGGGGAGCGACATCGGCGCGGCGTGCGGCCAGCTCAGGTGGCGGCGCTGACGGCGCTATCGAACGAGGAGCATTTTCCCCGCCGCGCGCGATTCTCCGAGACGCACCGCGTAGAAATAGACGCCGCTCGGCGCGGGATTCCCGCGATTGTCCCGGCCGTCCCAGCGGGCGGTGAACTCGCTCCCCGCCACGGCGCCACCCGCGATTCGCCGCACGAGCGAGCCGTCGGCGCGGTAGATCGCCACTTCGACGCCGGCGGGATTTGCCGGCGCGCGGCCGCTGAACACGACCCTGATCGTCGTCGACGGATTGAACGGATTCGGATAGTTCGAGAGCGCGAGCGGCGCCTCGCCGGACCGCGCGTCTTCGGCGACCTTCACGGGAGCGGCGAGCGACACGAGATAATCCTCGAGCCCGCCCACCTCGTCGGGAAGGGGGAGATCGAGATTCTCGATGCCTCCCCCGTCGCGCGCGTCGCTGCCACCGAAGAGGTACCGGAAGTCCTCGGCGAAGATCTCGGTCGGCCGGTACGCGCGGGGAGCGTCCTCCGAATAGAGGGCGCCGTCGTCGATGCCGCGGAGCGCGAGATAATCCCGCCACGCGGTCCCGCTTTCCCGCGGGGCGAAACGGCACTGAAACACGTGGCCGAGCTCGTGCACGACCGTCCGCGCGGCAAGGCGGACGTCGATCTCGACGACGCCCGGCGAGAGAAAGATCCTGTTGTCGCAGGCGGAGCTCGAAAGAAGCCCGGAGCGCGGAAGGGGAAGCACGTAGACCTCGACCTCCATCGCGATCTTCTTCCCGGCCGCGTCCACCCGAGCGAGAGCCTCGATCACCAGATCCGCGTCCATCGGGTGAAACAAGCCGTCTCCCTTGTTCGCGATCTGCGGATCGAGGATATCCTCGATGAGTTGATAACGAGTCCCATCCGCGAGCTGCAGAACCAGCCGGCCGGCCTCATCCCGCGTCGCCATCGCCAGAACATCCTCAGGGCCGAAGAGCTTGATTTCGAGTCCGTTTGGAAGAACGATCTGGGGATTTTCACCAGCCATGCTCTGGAGCGGGGCGAGGAGGATCGATCCGATCAGCATGATGCCGAGCAATCTTATCTTATTATTTATTAACATGTTGTACACCTCCGCTCGCCTCCGGACCGAAGGGCCGGACGGGAATCATCAAGATCCCGTGCCGTATGAAGTTGCAACCCATATTCCCGCTTGTAGTTATTTCGCTGGATACAGCGTCATCCCGCCCCCCGATA
>JBFYZJ010000250.1:0-2627 GCA_041309565.1 Candidatus Krumholzibacteriota bacterium | reverse complement strand
AACCGCACCGTCGCGGAGGACATCGCGCAGGAGGTGTTCATCAAGGTATTCTCCGCGCTCAACCGGTACGATCCGGCCTATCCGTTCGCGAGCTGGATCAATCGGATCACGTCGAATCTGTGCATCGATTACCTGCGCAGGGAAAAGGATCGAGCCCGTTCGCTCGATCAGCCCGTGGCCGGGGGAGACGACGACCTTCTCATCCAGATCCCTTCGCCCGCCGCGGGACCTGACCGGGAGATGGAGTCGAGAGAGATGATGGCGATCCTGGAAGAGGCGATGGGAATTCTGCCGGAGCATTACCGGATCATCGTGATCCTCCGGCACCAAGAGCAGCTGTCGTACGAGGAGATATCGGACACGTTGGGGATACCGCTCGGAACCGTGAAAGCGCGGATTCACCGGGCTCGCAACATGATCGTGGAGCATTTTCAAAAGAAGGGATTATTCCGGGATTCAGTGGAAACGGGTGGTGAAGAAACATGAAACGCATTCGACTGACCGTCGCAGCTTCGCGCCCCGCGATTCGCGCGTCCGCCGTTCTGACGCTGTTCGTCGTGTTCGCCGCGACCGCGGCCCTCGCGTACGAGCGGGAGGAGACGTTCCGGAAAGAAATCCCGCTCTCCGGGGCGAAACGCATCGTCGTCGAGAACTCGCGCGGAGACGTGAAGGTGATCGGGGAACAGGGGCGGAGCGGGATTTTCTGCGAGTACACCAAGAGCATTCGCGGCAGGGATCAGGACGAGGCGGATCGGCTCTTCAACCTCACGGATATCGAGGTTTCGCGCGACGGCGCCGTTCTCAAGATTTCGGTGCGCTATCCCGACCGTCCTGACCGCGACCGCAACATCTTCGCGATGCTCGTGCAGCACTACGCGGGGTTGAGCGTCGATCTGAATCTCTCCGTGCCGTTCGACCCCGGCGTCGAGATCGTCTCGGCGAGCGGCGACGTGGAGCTCGCGAGCGTCCGCGGCGCCGCCGTGATCACCTGCGCGAGCGGGAATGTCGAAGCCGTCGGCGTCGGCGATCTGAAGATCGACGTAGCCAGCGGCGATATGACGGTTTCGGACGTTTCCGGCGCGGCGGCGCTGAGCAGCGCGAGCGGGCGCATCGACGCGCACGGCATCAAGGGGAGCGCGAGCGTTCGGAGCGCCTCGGGAGAGATCATTCTCTCGGGAATCGGCGGCGATCTCGCCGTCGAATCGGTGTCCGGGGACGTCGAGGTCGAAGGGGTGCGGGGCGTGGAATACGACGGCATGAGCGGCTCGGCGCAGTTCAGCGCCGTGCGGGGGGCGGTCACCGCGACCGCGGCGAGCGGCGATATCGACGTGTACGCGTCGCCGGAAGCGCCCGTCAACTACGAGATGCGTACCTCGAGCGGCCGTGTCATACTGCAGTTCGACCGGATACTCAAACGCGGATTCGCCCTCAAGGCGCGGACGACCTCGGGAGACATCTCGATGCTCCTCCCGATCAAGGTTTCCAAGGTGGGCAGGCACTACCTCGTGGGCGTCGTTCGAGAGGGCGCCTCGACGGTGATCCTCGAAACGGCGAGCGGCGACATCGACGTGAGCGAACCGGAGGAATAGCCGCCATGGAATGCGATCTGTACCGGCTTCTGATCCAGCGATACCACGACGGCGAGCTCGAGCCGGCGGAACGGGCGGAGTACGAAAACCACCGCCGCCGGTGCGAAGCGTGCCGCGTGGCGGACGCGCGGTTCGAGCTCGTCGCCGGAGCGCTCGACGTGTTGACCCGCTTCGAGCCGGCGCCCGACTTCGACGCGCGGGTGCTGTCCCGCGTCGACATCGCCGCGTATCGCGTCAGCCCCGCGCGGCGTGCGGCGCACGCGGCCGGCAGGGCGTGGAACACCATACCGATTCCCGCGCGCAACGGTTCGATCATCGCGGCGGTCGGCCTCTTCTTCATCGCCGTGTACAAACCGCTTCTCGATTATCTCCTCGCGACGATCCGGCACGGAGCCGAAGTGCTCTGGACGGGAACGATCTTCGCGAGGGCGCTCCTCGAACGGATCGAAACGATCTGGAAGAGCTCCGGCGCGGTCCGGAATTACGAAATCGTCGGTCAGACGCTCCTCAGAGCGCTTCAACGATACTATGCCGGAATGAACGCGGCCCAGATCGCCGCGGCGATCGTCTCGCTGGTCGTCATCGCCGTCGTGCTGCACCGCATGGTCGGCGCCGCACGGAGAAATGGAGAGACCCATGTTGGCATTTTTTAACAGCGCCGTCGTCAAGCTGCTGCTCGTCATCGTTGGATTCGCGTCGGGCGGCGTGCCCGAGCCGAGCGCCCGGCGGGACGTCTCCTGCGCGTCGGTCACGGTATCGTGCGTTTCCGTAGTCGCCGACACCGTCGCTCCCCCGAAGCCGGCGCCCGCCGCCAAGGCGCCGGCGAAGGCGCCGGCGAAGGCGCCGGCCGCGGAGAAAGCGTCGAAGATCACGATATCGGACGAGGGCATCCAGATCGAGGCGGAAGACGGCACGGAGCGGATCATCCTCGATATCGACGCGCGGAAGCTGGAGCGGCTCAACAGGAAGCTCGAAACGGACCTCGAGGATCTTCCCGAATCGCTCGCCGCGGTGTTCGACGAGGACGAAGACCAGCGG
>JBFYZJ010000249.1:0-2805 GCA_041309565.1 Candidatus Krumholzibacteriota bacterium | reverse complement strand
GGCGACGCCCCGTTCAGCGGCGTGAAGAGCGGCTGGTGGTGGGACAAGGGGAAGCGATTCGGCGGACTCGCGAGCGCGCTGGACGTCGTCTTCTTGTTCTCCGTCGTCGTCATCCCCCTGTTCGTCGTCGGTCTCCTCATGACGATGCGCCGTGCCCGCGAGTTTGTCGATCTCTACGGCTTGATTGCCCTCCACACGGCGACCGCGATGCTGTTCTTCGGATCGCTTCGGTCGCGCATGGGGATCGAGCCCGTGATCGCCGTATTCGCCGGCATGTGCGCGATGCGGCTCATCGCCATGACCCGCCGGCGAGGCGATCCGAGCCTCTGATCTCGCCCGGTCGGCGTCCCCATCGCGCAGCGGCGCGGGCGGGGCGGCGGCATTTTTGATGATTGACAAAAGCGGGCCATCTGTGGTAGTATTTGATTGTCGAAGGAGGATCGTAAAGAGCGTTTGCTATAGAATCTTGCTTTGAAGCACAGAGGCTCGCGCCTGCCCGCTTTAAAGTAACGTTTTATGGCAAACGTTTTGTTTTGCCCGGGCAGGCCTACCGCCCGGGTTTTTTATGGCTTGATGGAGGCAACAATGGCTGGATCCCCGGAACTGCAGGAAGCGGTGTACAGCAAGGAACCGGCTGCGAGCATCGTCGAGCTCAACGTCGCCCGCGAGAGCAGATTCTACAATGTCCTGAAACGAGGAACGGATATCGCGGTCGCGCTCATCCTCCTGACGCTCTTTCTCCCCATCATTCCGGTCGTGACGATTCTCATCAAGCTCGATTCGCCGGGCCCTATCTTCTTCAGGCAGAAGCGCGTCGGCAAGAACGGCCGCATTTTCGAGTTCTTCAAGTTCCGATCGATGGTCAGCGGCGCCGAGGACGTCATCGGCGCGTTGAGGCCTCTCAGCAGCGTCGACGGCCCCGTCTTCAAGATCAAAGATGATCCTCGCGTCACGCGCGTCGGACGATTCCTGCGGCGTTCGAGCCTCGACGAGCTGCCGCAACTCCTCAATGTGCTCAGGGGGGAAATGAGCATCGTCGGACCGCGGCCCAACCTCCCCGCGGAAGTGTCCCAGTACCTGCCCTGGCAAAAGCGGCGTCTCGACGTGACGCCGGGAATCACCTGTTTCTGGCAGATCGCAGGGCGCAGCCACATCGGCTTCCATGAGTGGATGCGGCTCGATCTCGAGTACGTGCGTAAGCGCAGCTATATCACGGATCTCAAGATCATGCTCAAAACGGTTCCTGCCGTGATCGCCAGGAAGGGAGCCTACTGATTTCCCGGGCATATATCTTGCATTTAAACAAATTGACAGAGTGCGCCCGTGCATGTAGATTTTTCTACAAATGCTTGCAATTGCAGGCATAAGGGCTGATTCTCTGTTGGGTGAAGGCGGACCATGAGTAATCTGGGCGAAAAGGTACTGGCCGGTGCCGGCCTCGCGTGTTTCATCCTCATGGGGTGCGCAGGGGCGGGGAGCCGCTTCATATCCAATGAGGACGGCAAGGTGGAGCGGGGAAAGCTGGTGCTCGATTCCATTCCCATGCGGCCCATTGAGGATGAGTATGTGATCGGGCACGGCGACGCGATCGACGTGCTTTTCCTGTTCAGCACGGACCTCAACCAGATCGATCTCAAGGTCAGGCCCGACGGGAAGATATCGCTCCCCTACGTGGGGGATATCGTCGCGGCGGGAAAGCCGGTATCCGTCCTCGACAGCCTGCTCACGACGCGATACTCCGAGATTATCCGGGATCCCGATATCACCGTGGTCATGCGCAATTTTCGGCCGCTGGTCGTCTATGCGGTCGGAGAGGTGGAGAGGCCCGGCGGCTATGATTTAACCGGCGGTATGACGCTCATGAGCGCCCTGGCGCTCTGCGGGGGGCCGAACAAGACCGCGAAACGGAGCGAGGTCCTCGTCATCAGACGGATTGCGCCGGATCACATCATCGGTATCCAGGTCAATCTCGACGACCTGCTCTCCCGCAAGCATTTCGAGCTCGACGTCCCGCTGCAGGCGTACGATATCGTGTATGTTCCGAAGTCGAGCATCGCTCGAGGGCAGGATTTCATGCTCGCGCTCAAGGATCTGTTGATGACGCCGGCGGATCTCTATCTGAAGGGCTGGCAGGTCGCGAACGTGGAGATCCTCTACGATTTCTATCGCAGGGGGGGGCAGCCGTACTGAGAGCTTATGGAAACGTTTGAAGCGAAAAAAGAATCGACGGTCAAGGATTTCCTCGAGGTTATCTTCCGCAGGAAGTGGATCATCCTCGGGATCGTCGTCGTGGCGACGGCGATCGTGGTGATTCTCAACCTGCGTCAGCCCGCCGAGTACGAGTCGTCGGCCAAGGTTCTCATCAAGCGCGGCGAAGCGCCGGGAGTCTTCGACCGGGGCATTCGGACGCTGAACTGGGAAGAGGAAATGGCCTCGCAGATCGAAATGATCAAGTCCCAAAACGTCGTTTCGAACGCGCAGGGCATCGTGTCGAGGTTCTTCCCCGAAGGATATTCCACGGATCGCACGATACTCGCCGCCAAGGTCAACTCCGGCGTCGTGACGACGTCGAACGTGATCTGGGTCACCTACGCCTCGGACGATCGCGTTTTCGTCGAGGCCGCGGTCAACGCGATCGTGACGGCGTACCGGGAGTACTACAGCACCATCAAGACCCCGCCGGAGATGGAGGATTTCTTCTCGCAGGAGATCGGGCGTCTGCTCGAGGATATGGAGTTCTGGCGCGAGCACAAGGAGAAGGTCCTCAGGGAAGGGGATATCATCGATATCGAGGATCAGCAGATC
>JBFYZJ010000248.1:0-4322 GCA_041309565.1 Candidatus Krumholzibacteriota bacterium | reverse complement strand
GCGGAAGCGACGAGAAAGGCCGAGCTGGAAAAGGCGAAGCTCGTTCAGCAGCAGCCGTCTCCCGTCGAGAAAGCCGCCGAGCCTCCGGCGCCGGCGGCCGCGACGAACGGCTCGGCCGTTCCCGCGGCGGCCCCCCGGAACGAGGTCCCCGCGACGGGATTCATCGATATCGTCGTCGAGCCGGCGGCGGAGATCTCAATCGACGGACGGCGCCGCACCTTCGGCGAACGGCTCACGATGCTCGAGCTGCCGGCGGGAGCGCATGAGATCGCCTGCCGGAACGAAGGATACCGCGACTACGTCGAAACGGTGAACGTGAAGCGGGGAGAGCTTTCGCGCCGGAGCATCGAGCTCGAACGGCTCACGGGAACGCTCGCCCTCGAGACGGCGGCGGGGACGCGGCTCTTCGTCGACGGATCGTTCAGGGGCACCGTGCCGCTCGGCGCGCCGCTCGACCTGCCCGTCGGTTCGCACCGCATCGAGCTGCGGAATCCGGCTTTCCAGACGTGGACGAACACGGTGTACGTGCCCGCCGACGAAACCGTGCGCCTCGCGATCAGCCTCGTGCCGCTCGCGGCGTCAAAGTAGCGCCGCGGCCGCCGCGACCACTTCGTCCACCGACACCGACGCGACGCTCCCGTCTCTTCCCCGCACCGCGACGACCGATTCGGTGACCGGCTTCCACCGCGCCGGATCAGTCGGCCCGAACACCGCGACGCATCTCGCCCCGACCGCGCCCGCGATGTGCATGATCCCCGTGTCGTTGCACAGCGTGATCGCGGAGCGCTTCATGAGCGCGCCGAGAAAGCCCACCGACGGGCACGGGAGCACGAACGGGGGCGCGGCGCACGCCCGGAGAAAGGCGTCCAGCGCATCGGCGTCGAGCGGCCCCCCCGTCGCGACGACGCCGCACCGATACCGCTCGGCGAGGATTCGGGCGGCCTCCGCGTACCTGCTCCCCGGCCACACGTTCGCCGGCTTTCCCGCTCCGGGATGGACGACGATGAACCGCGCCGGCGACTCGAACGACTCGGCGATGAAGCGTTCGCAGTCGCGCTCGTCCTCCTCCGAGGGAACGAACACGGAGGACAGATCCGCGACGTGCACGCCGATCGCGGCGAGCGGGTAGAGGTTGTGCGCGCTCTCGTGCATCGAATCGAGCCGCTCACGGGGCGGGAGCGGCAGCTCGAGATGATAGAAGCGGGACGAGAGATCGTGGCCGAAGGGCTCGCTCGTCGAGCCGATCCGAAGCCGCGCGCCGCTCGCGACCGCGAGCAGCATGCTCGTCACCGAGAAGGACACGGTGTTGAGAACGAGCGCCGCGTCGAAGCGCCGTCCCCTGAGATCCGCGATGAACCGCGCGAGCGAGACGGGGGCGCCGAATCCCTTCTTCCGGGGAAGCACGAGCACTTCGTCGACGTACGGGTTGCGCCGCATGCAGGCCGCGTTGACCGGCGAGGCGAGGAGCGTGATCCGCGCCCCCGCGAAGCGCGCCCGGAGCCCGCGGAACGCGGGGACGGAGAGCAGCATGTCCCCCATCTGGTGATGCTGCCTGACCACGAGGAGCCGCGCCACGGGCATACCCTCGAGCTCGGCGGGGGTCACGCGCCTCTTCGAGAGAAAGAGGGAGAAGAGACGGGCAAGCGCCAGCTTTCCCTTTTTCTCGATCCCTTTGATCACCTGCACCCCCGAAAAAAATCAAAAATTCCCGGAACCTTTTCCGCTTCCGCGCGTATCACCATGCAGAGAGCGGGTGTTTACCCCCATCCCACAATCCCTTCTTGCGGATGGCGGCCTCCCCCAAAGGGCCGCCATCATCTTTTCGTTCCCGAGGCGGCTCCGCGTCCGCGCAGGGGCAGCGAACGGGCGCTCAGTACGGCCGCTTGCGGCTTCGCTCGTCGGGCACGCTCTCGAGGATTCTGAGATAGCTCTCGTACCGCTCGCGCGCGATCTCCCCCCGTTCGACCGCGTCCTTCACGGCGCAGTCGGGCTCGTGGCTGTGCGAGCAGGGCGAGAACCTGCAACCGTCGCGAAACGGGGCGAAATCGCGGAAGAATCCGGCGAGCTTCTCCTTCGACACGCCCCAGATGCCGAACTCCCGGACACCCGGCGTGTCGCCGAGATAGCCGCCGCTCGCGAGCGGATGAATCTCGAAATGGCTTGTCGTATGCTTCCCCTTCCCCGTCCGTGCGCTCACGCTCCCCACGGCGATTTCGAGACCCGGCTGCACGCGGGAGGCGAGCGAGCTCTTGCCGCTCCCCGAGGGCCCCGCGAATATCGAAAGCTTCCCGGCGAGCGACGACGCGAGCTCGCCGATCCCCTCTCCCGTGCGGGCGCTCGAACAGATGCAGCGATACCCCATCCGCCGGTACGGAGCGAGCGTCTCGTCGATCGCGGAGCGGGAGTCCTCGAGATCCATTTTGTTCACGCAGATCAGCGCGTCCATGGAGCCGCACGCCGACGACACGAGCATGCGGTCGAGGAGCCGCAGGTTGAGATCGGGCTCCTTCACCGCGAAGACGAGCACCGTCTGATCCATGTTCGCGCCGAGGATCCGGTATCCGTTCCGCTGCGACGGATCGGTCCGCGCGAGGATCGACCGCCGTGCCTCGATCTCGACGATCACCCCCTGCGGGGCGTCGCCGACGCGCTCGAGCCTGACGCGGACGGCGTCGCCGACGACGGGGAGCACTTCTTCGGGCGCGCTCCCGAGACGAAACCGTCCGCGGAGGGAGCAGCGGATTTCCCCCGAGCCGGTTTCGACGAAGAACGCGGCGCCCTTGGTCCGAACAACGAGCCCCTGAACGGTATCCATATCCTCCGCCGTGTGAAATCCCGTATTCCGCGGCCGGAAACGAGCGGGCCGAGCGTAGCAAAAAAAAATTCTCCCAAAAAGATGAAATTGTTATAGAATGTCCGACGAGGGATGCTATATTATGAGGAGTATGGAAGCTAGCAAGCTTATTTCGTTCTTCGAAGAGGATCTTTGCATATTTCATCTCCGGTCACGCAAGAAGATGAGCGTGCTCACGGAGATCGTGCATCACCTCGCCCTCAAGAACAAGATATCGGACGAGAACTTCATCATCGACATGCTGAAGAACCGGGAGAGCCTCGGCAGCACCGGGCTCGGCAACGGCGTCGCGTTCCCGCACGGACGCTCGCTCGCCATCAAGGATCTCTCCGTGCTCTTCGCCCGCTCGGCGGCCGGGATCGATTTCGACGCGCTCGACGGAAAGCCCACGCGGGTCTTTTTCCTCATTCTCGCCCCGTCGGACAAAGGCTCCGAAACGTACCTCGCGATTTTGAGCGAGCTCATCGGACTCATCCAGAAGCCCGCGAAGCTCAAGAGCCTCTACGAGGTCACCGACTACGCATCGCTGGTGAAGATTCTGGAGGACAAGGACCTGTGAGAGACGAGCATCGGCTCCTCATCGCCCTGCAAGACCTCGACATCATGATCAAAGAGGTAAAGGACAAGGCTACCTCCAAGGAGCTTCAGAGCCTCGGTTTCAAGCTCACCGGCTTGAGCGAGCTGCAGGATGCGAGGGACAAGATCGCGAAGAAGACGCCGAAGGGGCTTTTGCAGCGCTACGAGAAACTCACCGAGCATTTCACCGTCGCGATTCTTCCCGTCACGGGGAATCTCTGCCTCGGATGCTTCGTCAAGCTGCCCACCTCCTTTTTCTCCGCGGTGAGCAGAAACGAGCTCCAAACGTGCGAGAACTGCGGGAGGCTGCTGTACATTCCTTAATTCCGCGCTCGGCCGATGGGGTCGACGCGAATCTCTTCCAAGTTTTTCTTGATAAACCCGCCGCCTTCTTGTAAAGTATTTTAACCAGGAAAGAAACTTAACGATTGCAGGGCTCTTTATGCGCAATGAAAAGGCAGCAGACGCGCTCAATGCCCGGTATTCCGTGCGAAAAACGCTCGGCGATTATCCGCCGTGGCGCGGCTACAGCGTCACCGATTCGCTGAGCGAACGGGACTATCTCCTGTTTTCGGTCGACGCGCCGGACGGCGTCTCCCTGGCGATGGAAGACCTGCGGATGCGGGATCATCTCTTCTCCCGGTCGGAGAAGCTCGCGCAGCCGGTCATATCGCTCCAGCAGACGAACGGCACGATCACGTTTCTGCTCCCCCATGCGGATATCGTTCCCCTGGCGAGCGCGCTTCCCGGGATGAAACCGGCCGAGGCAGCGCGAATCGCGCGCGCCATCGCCGCCTTCATTCTCGCCCGTCTCGGGGAGGGGCTCCGCTTCTGCAATCTCACCAACGATTCCTTCTATGTGGCGAACGGCGAACCGGGGCTGCTCCCCGTC
>JBFYZJ010000247.1:0-5651 GCA_041309565.1 Candidatus Krumholzibacteriota bacterium | reverse complement strand
TGGGCTCAAATGCTACCGCGGCGAGGTCGTCAAGCGGATTTCGGTCTACGGCGAGCTCCACCGGTTCATCCCGGTCATCGCCGGCTGGGAGGGATTCCGGGTGACCGAGAAGAAGGTGACGCACTTCGAGCGGAAATACGGGCAGAGCAAGTTCGGTCCGGCGCGCTTCCTCAACGGGATGTTCGATCTCGCGACGGTCATGTTTCTTACGAGGCGCTCGACCTCGCCGCTCCACTTCTTCGGTCGGGTCGCGTTCGCGTTCTTCGCGGTCGGCGGCCTCATCACGCTCTATTTCACGATACTCTGGCTCGCGGGGAGAGGCCTGCACGTGCGTCCCATCATGGTCGGCGGCCTCGTCATGATCGTGATCGCGATCCAGATCGGATCGTTCGGCCTCCTCGCGGAGCTGTTCACCTCGAAGGCCGAGAGGACCTTCGCCTATCGCGAGTACCGAATCGATGACTAGCGGCACCGAGAAGCACCGATTCTGCATCATCGGCCCGACGTATCCATACCGGGGCGGCATTTCGCATTACAACACCTGCCTGATCAGAGCCCTCGCCGCCGCCGGCGACGTGCGGGCGATCAATTTCAAGCGCCTCTATCCCGGATTCCTCTTTCCGGGCACGACGCAGCTCGACGAGAGCGAGCGTCCCCTGACGGCCGCATCGGAGCGGATCATCGATTCGATCAATCCCTTCACGTGGATCGCGGCGGGAGTGCGCGCCGCGCGCGGCACGCCCGACCTCACGCTCGTGCAGTGGTGGCACCCCTTCTTCGCGCCGGCCGTGTTCGCGGTGTGCGCCGCGCTGAAGCTCGCGCGCCGCGGCAAAATCGTCTTCATCTGCCACAACGTGCTCCCGCACGAGCGTTCCCTCGTCGACCGCTGCCTCGCGGCGCTCGCGTTCTCCGCCGCCGACGGATTCCTTGTCCAGTCGCGGGAGGACCGTGACACGCTTCTCCGGATGCGCCGGAACGCTCACGTCGTCGTCCACCCGCACCCGATCTACGATTTCTTCGGCACGGGAAGCCTCGCGCGCGAGGCGGCGCGCGGGCGAATCGGGGAGCCGGCCGGGCCGCTGCTGCTCTTCTTCGGCTATGTCCGCGGCTACAAGGGGCTCATGCACCTCATCGAGGCGATGCCGCTCGTCCGCCGGCGCGTGCCGGCGAGGCTCCTCGTCGTCGGCGAGTTCTACGACGATCCCGCTCCGTATACGGCGCTTGTCGAGCGCCTCGGGCTCGGGGACGCCGTCCGTTTCGAGAACCGCTACGTCGGGAACGAGGAGGTGGAGGGCTTCTTCGCCGCGAGCGACCTCGTCGTGCTCCCGTACGTTTCGGCGACGCAGAGCGGCATCGTGCAGATCGCCATCGCCTCGGATCGTCCCGTCGTCGTGACGGACGTCGGGGGCCTGCCCGAGGCAGTGGCGCCGGAGAAAACCGGCTTCGTCGTTCCGCCGCGGGATCCGGCCGCCCTCGCCGGAGCGATCGTCCGGTTCTTCGAGGAGGGGTGGGCCGCGCGTATGGCCCCCTCGTTCGCGGCGGAGCGCGCGCGTTTCTCGTGGAGCGCGATGGTCGAGGCGATCGACGGGCTCGCGCGTCGAATCGGGAGCTGGTGATCATGCCGATCGCACGCACCATCCACGTCATTGTGCTCAACTGGAACGGCAGCGACGTGCTCGGGCCGTGCCTCGCGTCCCTCGCGCGGGTGACGGAACCCCGCCTCGAGGTCATCGTCGTCGACAACGCATCGGGCGACGGCTCGGCGGAGATCGCGCGCCGCGAGGCGGGCGTCTCCGAGCTGATGGTGAACGATCGCAACCTTCTCTTCGCCGAGGGGAACAACGTGGGGCTCCGGCGCGCGATGGAGCGCGGCGGCTCGCTCTTTCTCCTGCTGAACAACGACACCGTCGTCGATCCGTCGTTCGCCGCACGGATGCTCGAGGCGCTCGATCGCGATCCGGCGGCCGGCGTCGTCGGGCCGAAGATCGTCTACGACGATGATCCGAAGCGGATCTGGTACGGCGGGGGAGGCTTCGTTCCGGTCGCCTGGATTCCGCGGCACGAGAACATCCGGAAGATCGACGGGTCGTTTCCGGAGCGCGGGGGAGAAACGGGTTGGGTCACGGGGTGCGCGATGCTGGTGAAGCGGGAGGTGATCGACGCCGTCGGCCTTCTCGATCCGTCATACACGATTTACTGCGAGGATGTCGATTTCTGTCTCCGGGCCCGCCGCGCCGGATGGAAGTGCCTGTACGAGCCGCGCGCGCTCGTGCGGCACAAGGTGAGCTCCTCGAGCGGCGGCGGCATGACGCCGTTCAAGATCGAGCACCGGATCGCGAGCACGTTCCGGCTTTTCAGGCGCTTCAAGCCGCTCTGGTGGAGCATTCTCATGGGGCCCCTCCTGGGATGCGCGTTCGTTCTGCTCGTCGCGGCGCTCCTCATCGGCGGGCGGTTCGGTCTCGCGCGCGGCGCCCTGCGGGGAGCGCGGCGTGTCGTCCGCGGGGCATGAGGCCATAAGGCCAGCAATGCAAAGGCTTTGCTCGGACGGCGAAAATCTGGTAGACTTAGTGCAACCCGACGGAGGTTTCGGTTGAAAAAAGAATCAACCTCGCCGGCGCATAAGCCGGGCATCGGATTTCTCGAGCTCCTCGAGACCGGCGCTCCCTGGCGGCGGGCGCTGGCGCTCACCGCGATTCTCGTCATCGTGCTCTGCGTGCTCATGGGGGACGTCATATTCGGGAACCGGATCTTCGACGTTCCCGATTCACAGGCGCCCATGAGCTTCGCCGCGGTGGGGGAGAAGGCGCTGCAGGAAGGCACATATCCCCTCTGGAATCCGTATCTCTTCTGCGGAATGCCGAGCTACGCGAGCCTCTCCTTCACGCCGTACGTCTATCCGCCCGCGTACGTCACGTACGTCCTCCAGCGGTACCTCGGCTTCCCCGAGATGACGTGGCTCCTCTTCCACTATCTCCTCGCCGGCGTCGGCATGTACCTCCTCGCCCGCTTCCTCGGCGCACGCTCGTCGGTTTCCATCCTCACGGGCGTCGTCTTCATGATCATGCCCAACTTCGTCGCCATCGGGGCGTACGGTCACGGCTCGCAGGCGGGATCGATCGCGTACATGCCGTTCGCGCTCCTCCTCTCGTGGCATATCATGCGGGGAAACCGGCGCCTCCCGGCGTCGGCGCTGCTCTCGATCGTGCTCGGTTTCCAGATGCTCCGCGGCCACGTGCAGATCGCCTACTACACCTATCTTCTCATCGGCCTCCTGTTCCTCTTCGAGGGAATTGCGCTCCTCCGCGCGCGCCGCGCGCGCGAGGCCGCCGTCGACGCCGCGTTTCTCGCCGCGGCCGTCATTCTCGCCGTGGGAATCGCCGCGGTGCTTCTCGTTCCGGTGCGGCAGTACGCCGCGTACTCGATCAGGGGAGGGGGCGGCTCGGGCGGGCTCGACTACGGCTACGCGACGAACTGGAGCCTCCATCCGAAGGAGATGCTCACCTTCGTCTTCCCGTGGGCCTTCGGGTACGGCGCGCCGACCTATTGGGGAGCGATGCCGTTCACGAACTATCCGAACTATCTCGGCGTCGTGACGGTCGCCTTCGGCCTCTTCGCCTGCCGGTACGCGCGGAGCCGCCGGACGTGGTTCCTCGTCGCCGCGATCGTCTTCTCGACCGTTCTCGCCTTCGGAAAATACCTCCCGCTCCTCTACGCACCCATGTTCAAGTGGTTCCCGTATTTCAACAAGTTCCGGGTTCCCGTCATGGCGCTCATCATCCAGCAGCTCGCCGCCGTCGCCGCGATGGCGATCGGGCTCGAGGAATTCCTGCGCCGCCGCGACGAGGGGCGGCTGCCCCGCTGGCTCGGGTCGGGGAAGGCGCAGTGGGTTCTCATCGGCGCCGCGGCCGTCTTCATACTCGCGCTGCTGGCGAACGGCGCGGTCAAGAGCGGCGTCGCCCGGAATCCCGTCGTCGCGTCGCGGCTCTCCGGGGCGGCGCTCGATCTCGCCTCCTCCGCGTACGCGGCGAATCTGCTGAAAACTCTGAGTATCGCGCTCGTCGTGTGCCTCGTCGCGTTTCTGGCCGTGTCGCGCCGGATCCTCGCGAACACGGTGGTGCTCGCGATCGCGATCGTCGCCGCCGTCGATCTCGTCATCGAGAACGGGAACATCCTCCATCCCGAGAAAGGATGGCCGGGATCCAAGGCGATCATCGCCGAGAAGAGCGCGCGCGATGAGATCGCGCGCCCCGACGCGGTCACCGACTTCCTGAAGACCGACACGACGCTCTACCGCCTGTTCCCCATGCCCGCGGCCCAGCTCGGGCAGTGGGGGTACAGCTCGCCGCTCTTCAGCGAGAACCGGTTCATGACCTTCGGCATCTCCTCGCTCGGCGGCTACCACGCGGCGAAGCTGAAGAGCTACCAGGACGTCATGAATGAGATGTTCGCCGCGTTCAATGAGGGCTCCTATCCGGCGGCGATCGTCGACATGCTCAACGCGAAATACTTCTACTCGGTCTTCCCGCTCTTCCGCGAGGGCTCGCCGTTTCCCCTCGCCCTGCAGACGGGGGACGCGTACGTGTACGAGAATCCGCGCGCGCTCCCGCGCGCGTTCTGCGTCGATACGTTCCGCGTCCTCCCGCCGCGCGAGGCGCTCGCCGCGCTCCGCGCGCCCTGGTTCGATCCTTCCCGGATGGCGATCCTGAACGAAGCGCCGGACGTGCGCCCCGTGTCCGCCGCCGGGTCGAGCGCGCGGATCACCGAGTACGGTCTCAACGCGATCTCGATCGCCGCGCACATCGAGCGCTCGTGCATCCTCGTCGTGAGCGAGATCGCCTATCCCGACTGGCACGCGGAGGTGGACGGAACGGAGACGCGGATCCTCACGGCGAATTACTGCCTGCGCGCGGTGCCGCTCCCCCCGGGGGATCACGAGATCCGCATGCATTTCTCGTCCCGCGTCCTCCGTGTATCCCTCATGGTATCGATCGCGAGCCTCGCCGCGGCCGCCCTGGTCCCCGCCGTTCAGGGAATCGCGCGCGCTCGGAGGAAAGGGTGATCGCGTGGACAGCCTGGTGATCATGCCGACCTACAACGAGAAGGAGAACATCGCCGCGATCGTCGGCGCCGTCCTCGATCTCGGGCGGGGCATCGAGATGCTCGTCATCGACGACAACTCCCCCGACGGGACGGGAGCGATCGTCGACTCGTTGGCCGCCGCTGATCCGCGGATTCACGTGATCCACCGGCCGGGGAAGCTCGGGCTCGGCTCGGCGTACATCACGGGATTCAAATGGGCCCTCGCGAACACCGGCGCGAAGTACGTGTTCGAGATGGACGCCGATTTCTCGCACGATCCGAGCGCGATCCCCCAGTTCCTCGACGCGATCGCGTCGAACGATCTCGTGATCGGCTCGCGGTACATCCGGGGGATCTCGGTCGTGAACTGGCCGCTCGAGCGGCTCATCCTGAGCTACGCCGCGAACAAGTACACGCATGTCGTCACCGGCCTTCCGATCAAAGACGCGACGGGAGGATTCAAGTGCTTCCGGCGCGGGGTCCTCGAAGCGCTCCCGCTCGACCGGATCAGGAGCGACGGGTATTCCTTCCAGATCGAAGTCAATTTCTACTGCTGGAAGAAGGGATTCCGG
>JBFYZJ010000246.1:0-5343 GCA_041309565.1 Candidatus Krumholzibacteriota bacterium | reverse complement strand
AATCTTGCAGCCCTCAAATATCTCGTCTCCATCGCGGAGCTCGGCAGCCTCACGGCCGCGGCCGAGACGCACTACGTGACGCAGCCCGCCGTCAGCGTCGGGATCAGGAAGCTTCAGGAGGAGCTCGGTGTGAAGCTCGTCGCGCCCGCCGGGCGCGGAGTCCGGCTCACGCACGCGGGAGAGATCGTTCTCGACTACGCGAGGAGGTTCGGGCGTCTCGAGGAGGAGCTCCGCCGCGAGATCGTCGATCTCGAAGGGCTCGTCCGCGGAAAGATTGCGATCGGCACGATCGACGCGGCGAGCTCATACGTGCTCCCGCCCGTCTTCTCGCGTTTTCGCGAGCGCTATCAGGGAATCGACGTGGCGCTCGAAGTCATGGCGACGAATCCCCTCCTCAAGGCGCTCAGGGCCGGCCGTCTCGACCTCGTCGTGGGCACGATGCCGGTCGAAACGGGGGAGGATCTCGAGATGGTTCCCGTGTACACGGAGCGGCTTCTCGTCGTCGCCCGCCCGGGGCATCCGCTCGCGGGCGGACGGGCGCGTCCCCCCGCGGCGCTCGCGGAGCACCCGTTCATCGCGTTTCACGAAGGGGCGAACACGAGACGCATCATCGAGGCGGCGCTCGCCGGGTTGGGCATCACGGCGCGCGTGATGATGACCACCGACAGTCCGGAAGCGATCCGGAGTCTCGCCGCGGCGGGGCTCGGCATCGCCGTACTGCCCGAGCGGCTCGTCCTCGAGGATATCGGGAAAGGGACGCTTGCCGAGATCAGGATCAAGGGGCTCGCCGTGGAGCGGACGCTCGGGCTCGTCATTCCCGCCCGGCGGTATCTCTCCACGACGGTGCGCGCCTTTCTCGGCGTGCTCGCCGAGGGGCTCGCGGTGGAGCTTCCCGAACGGTGTCTCCTGGCGAAGGGGGTCGAATGAGCGGCACACGAGAGGCGGCGAAGAGAGCGGCGCTCGAGGCCGGCGCGTTCGTGCGCGAACGGTTTGTCGCGAGACGCGCGGGGCGGATCCTTGCGAAGGGAGCGAAGGATTTCGTCACCGAGGTGGATACGGGAAGCGAGGGGATGATCAAGGCGTCCCTCGGCGCGGCGTTTCCCTCGATCGGCGTTCTCGCCGAGGAGACCGCGGCGGCGCCGTCCGGCGATTCGTTCTGGATCATCGATCCGCTCGACGGGACGACGAACTTCATTCACGGGTATCCCTCGATCGGGGTCAGCATCGCGCTCATGGAGAACAGGCAGGTCACCGTCGCTTGTGTGTACGATCCGCTGCGCGAGGAGCTGTTCGAGGCCGGAGCGGGGAGGGGCGCCTCGCTCAACGGCGCGCCGATCGGCGTGTCCGGCGCGCGGAGCCTCGAGACGAGCCTCCTCGGCACGGGATTTCCGTTCAGCGCGCCGCGGCACCTCGACGCGTATCTTCGCTCCTTCAAGGACCTGTTTCACGCGTGCAGGGATATCAGGCGGGCCGGCGCGGCCGTCCTCGATCTGAGCCACGTCGCGATGGGGCGGCTCGACGGCTTCTGGGAGCTCCATCTCAAGCCGTGGGATATGGCGGCGGGGGCGCTCATCGTCCGGGAGGCGGGGGGCGTTGTCGGGGATTTCTTCGGTGGGGACGGCTTTCTCCAATCGGGCAACATCGTGGCCGCTTCGCCGGCGTTGTTCGATCCGATCGTCGAGACGACGCGGAGGCATTTCACGACGGAATCGGTCGCGGATCTCGCGACGCGATTCCTCCCGTGATTCGATCCCCCGAATGAAACAAAGGGCCGCCGGGAATCCGGCGGCCCTTTCGGGGACGAGGCAGGGCAAGCGATAGAGTTGCTCAGTACTCTTCGGGGTAGCCGCCGCTGCCGTCGTCCAGGAGAAATCCGCGGGAGCACTTCATGCCCCAGATCCCGTGGAAGAAGCCCTCGCCTTCATCCGATGCGATCCACCGCCCCCTGAGCCTTCCCTGAACGTTGTATTTCGCGTCGATCCACTCACCGGCGAACCAGCCGCGCGGAGGCCTGACGCAGTCTTCGTTGCCGGGACCCGGGCCGTTGCCGGGTTCGCGGTCGTACCACGGGGCGCCGCGCAGCCCGATCTTGCCACGGAGGATTCCTTGAAAGCGCCCGGCAAGGTCGATGTACTTCCCGAAGAACACGGGCTCGCCCGCGCTGTTGAGGCCGAATATTCCCTTCAAATGCCCGCCGATGCGTCCGCCCTTTCCGATCCAGATGCCCCTGAAGACTCCCTGCACGATTCCGCCGTTCGGAAGCGTATCGGCGCTCGCGGCGCTATCGAGCTCCATCTTTTTCCAGGCGCCCATGAGCTGGCCGTGCGGACAGCCGGGAGGCACGAGCACGCTCATGATCGAGATGGCGTTTCCGCATGTGTCGACCGGGGCGACGAGGTCGAGCGCGAGGAGCTCGGGGAGCGTGAAGGTCCTCGTGTACGGTCCGGTGCTCAGCGTGAGGGCCGGCGCGGGGTCCGCGGAGACGGCCGGATTCGCCGGCACGATGATGCGCACCTGAATCCCGTCGACGTGCGGGCCGGTATGGGAAATCCAACTGATCGTCGCCGAGTCGACGCGCGAGACGGAATCGCCCGGCTCGAAGGCGATGATTTTCTGGATGACGATGACGCCGCCGTCCATATGGAGCGTGCCGGACCAATCGAGCGGGCACGGATCCGCCGCGTTCGAGTCGTTGAGCTGCGGCAGGCGGCCCCAGATCGCGCGAAACTCGTAGAACCGCGCGCCCCGCGCCGTGAGAGAATCATCCGGGGGCATGCGTTTCTCGATCGGATCGTCGATCGACTCCTCGATCGAGAGCGCCGCGAACTGATCCGGTTCGCCGAAGGCCGGCGATTCGTCGCTCGTCGAGAGCCCGCCGGTCGGGGAATCGAGATCGATCGCCTGATCGCCCGTCGTCGGATCGGGAGAGATCGAATCGTTCTGGCAGCCGAGGCCGGCGATGAGCAGCGCGACGGCGAGAACGGTCCCCATCCACTTGATCATAATGCCATCTCCTTTCAGATATCCGATGAAGCGTTTTCCGTTTTCGATCATGTCGAATTTATGCTTTCGGTGGACGGAATTGCAGGAACGATGCCCCGGGCTCGCGCCGATGGGATATTAAATTAACCCATTATAATAATGGGAGTTACCAGCTCGGAATGCGAAGCGGCGCCGCGCCTTTTCGCGCGGATGGTGAACCGTCCGGTACACATGGCGACAACGCCCGTTCCCGTCGGTTCACGCGGCCTGCACTCTCCGGCTCACGCGGCGGCGACGCCGGCGCGCGGCGGGAGGGCCTACGCTTTTCTCTTTCCGTGCTCGATGAAGAACCCGAGCGCCTTCATCGCGCGGTCGATCTTTCTGAAGCACGGCAGACCGGCCTCTTCCATCATATGCACGGCCGGGTCGAAGAGGCTCCCGGAGTTGAGGCTCACGACCATCGGTTTCTTCGTTCCCTTGAACGCGCGGATCGTCAGGTTGGGATACGAATTCTCGTGAAGGATGTCCTCCTTGTGGTCGGGACCGGCCGGGAGATTCTCCATGAACGGCGTCGGCGCCACGTTGGCGGCCATCACGCAGTCGACGTTCTCGTCGGCGATCATCGCCTCGATGCATTTGCCGTAGTTCGGCGCCATGGTGTTCGGCGTCGCGTCGATGGGGTTGTGGACGTCGATGATGTTGATCGGGAGCGCCTCGCGGAGCTTGGCGACCGTCTCGTCGGAGAACGTCGCGAGCGTGAGCGGTCCGAGCGTATCGGCCGCGACGGAGCATTCGAACCCGGCGTTGCTGAATATCCCGACCCGCGAGCCGATCACGCGCCGCCCCTCGAGGAGCGTGAACACCTTGATCGTGTCCTCCATCTCGTCGAGCGATTCCGGCATGATGACCCCGGCGTCCCGCAGGAGCCGGTCCATGATCTCGAAGTTGCCGGCCATCGAGGCGGTGTGCGAGGCCGCCGCCGCGGCGCCCGCCTCCGTCTTGCCGGCCTTGTAGAGGAGAACGGTCTTCCCGGCGCGGACGATCTCCCGGACGACGGCGATGAAACGCTCTCCGTCGTAGGGCTTGAGCCCCTCGAGGTAAAGCACGAAGAGGTCGATGTCCGGATCGCTCTTGAGGGCGATCAGGTAATCGGTCGTCGTCGCGTCCGCTTGATTGCCGAACGTGATCATGTATTTCGGATTGAGCGCGCGGTCGAGATTGCTGATGAGGGTGACGAGGTACGCCCCGCTCTGACTGACGATGGCGCACCGCTCGCCGAACGCGCCCCGGAAGGGGAGCTTGTACTCGGGGAGGAAGAACGTGTTGTAGCCTCCGGGCTTCGAGACGATTCCAATGCAGTTCGGCCCGTTGACGACGACTCCGCCCCCCGGGCGGCTCCGCGCCTTCGCGATGGAAGCGCGCAGTCGCCGGTCGAGATCGCGACCGCGCTCGGTCTCTCCGAATCCTCCCGTGATGAGGGTGATGGATGCGGTCTTCTCTCCCTCGATGAGCTCGGTGAGGAGCGCCGCGGCCGTATCGTCTGCGGGAATCGTGAAGACGGTCATGTCGGCCTTCTCCGGCAGCTCGTCGAGCGACCTGAAGGCGCGGCAGCCGTCGATCTCGGCCGCGTCGGGATGGAGGAGATAGATATGCTCCTTCGGGACGCCGCCTCCCTTGATGATGTTCCGGAGGATGATGCGCCCCATGTTCATCTTGTTTGCCGAGGCGCCGATGACGAGCGCGCTCCGGGGCCGGAGCAGCTTGACGATGCCCTCCTGCGGCGGCGCGGCGAGATCGTGCTTCGTTTCCGAAATGCGCATCAGCGCGTCGAGCGGCACGAGCTCCCCGCCGTCCGTAATCTGGAGCGGGTTGACCTCGATCTCCTCGATGGTGACGCGGGAGTCCGCGGCGAGCGGGGAGAAGGCCTCGCCGAGCTTCGCGAACGCGGCGAGCGCGGCCGTGAGCTTCGCTGTGTCGACGATCGGCTCCCTCGTGACGCGCGTCTTTCCCGCGATCACGGGATAGAAGAACGTGGCGTCGAGGGAGCGCTCCGTGCCTTCGCGGTCGGCTATATCGGCGGCCGACCTGATGAAGAGCCCTTTGTCCTTCGTCAGGCTCTTTTTATAAACCTCGGTTCCCACGCCGCCGAGCCCGCAGAACACGACCGGGCCGAACGAGGGATCCTGCCGGAGCGAGATGAGAAGCTGGTGGGGGATCGAATCCTTCCCCGAAACCTTCTCGGCGATCATCATGCCGGCGTACGGCACGCGCGCCTTCGCGGCGATCCCCTCGAAATCGTGAAAGACCGCGGCGAGCTCGCGCGGATCGTTCGGCGCGAATCTGATCCCGCCGAATTCGGTC
>JBFYZJ010000245.1:0-11304 GCA_041309565.1 Candidatus Krumholzibacteriota bacterium | reverse complement strand
GATGAACCGTTGTGCCGCGCGGCACGGCCGGCAGGCGGGACAATTTCAAATGCCGGTAGCCGGTCCGAAGAACGACGAATGACACGGCGAGCAGCACGATCACGATCGCCGCGATTCTCAGTGCCGTCATGGTATGCTTACACCGCCTCGTTGAATTCTTCCCGATACTTAGCCGTGCCCGATGCGCCCGCCATGGCGCTCTCATCGAGGACGAGAATCATGAACGTCCAATCCCGTTGTTGATGCGTCTCATGTCAGGCGATTCCCCCGATGAGGCTCATGGTAAGGTTCACGACCGCTTCCTTCTCCGCCGGATCGCTCTCGGCGATCACGAGGGTGATGGCGACGAGCGCGCTGTCGGGGACGCGCTTGGCGCCGTCCTTCCCGTAGAGGAGGCCGTTCTTCTCCATGAACCAGAGGAAGAGAGCGGCGGCGATGCGCTTGTTCCCGTCCACGAAGCTGTGATTCTTGACCAGAAAATAGAGAAGATGCGCGGCCTTCCCTTGGAGGCTCGGATAGAGATCCTTTCCGCCGAAGGTCTGCATGACCGCGGCGAGGGAGCCGCTGAGGCTCGCATCCTTCTCCCGTCCGAAGAGCTCCGGCGCCCCGAACTTCGTCCTCAGGCTTTCGATGACTCGGATCGCCTCGTCGTAGTCGATGCCATGGGCGCGCGCGATCTTCCCTTTGGCGCGCGGGACCCGCTGATGATCGTAGTCGTCGAGGATATCGAGCGCGCGGGAGTAGTCCGTGACGACGTGCAGAAGCGCCTTGGTCTGGTCTGAGGTTACATCGTAGCCGTTCAGGACCTTGCCGACGAGCTTCAAGGATTGGCGCAGCTCCTTCAAGCGGCGCTCGTTGGCCGAATAGCCCTTGAACACATAGTCGCGCAGAACGCTCGTCGCCCAAATGCGGAACTGGGTGCCCCGCTTGGACTTCACCCGATAGCCCACCGAGATGATCACGTCGAGATTGTACCGGCGCATAGTGCGCCGAACAGTTCGTCCGCCTTCGCGTTGAACTACCGAGGAATCCTCGGTGGTTGCGATCTCTTCCAGCTCCCCTTCCTTGTAGGCATTGCGGATGTGAAGACCGACGGTATCCGTGTCCTTGCCGAAGAGCTGGGCCATCTGCCGTTGAGTCAACCAGACGGTCTCCTTGTTGATGCGCACTTGGAGCGCTGCACCACCGTCCGGCGCCTTGTATAGCACGACCTCGCCCAGTTTACCTGGCCGAGCGCGGTTCGTCGGCTTTGCTGATTGCTCTTTCTTTGGCATGGCTAAATTAGTGGATACACGCGCCCCTCTATTTCACCCTCTTCTTCCGCAGCTCCGCCCTGAGCTTCCCCTGCAGCTCGATCGGGAGCGCCTTCCCCTTCGGGCGCTCAGGCGCCGGCGCCTCGTTACGGGCGCGCTCGACGGCCTTCGGCATATACGGCTCCTTCTGCAGGAACGCGTGGAGAATGACGAGCGCCGCTTCCTTATCGGGGATCATCCCCTTTGCCCCCGCCTCGGGATCGAGCTGGGAGAAGGGGGGTATCGGCGAGCCGACGCACGAGGGACACCCGTGGCTGCACGGGCACGTCATGATGAGCTCGAGCGCCGCCGCCATGATCTCCTCGACGAGATCGTACGCCTTCAGGGAAAAGCCGAGCCCGCCGGGATACTTGTCGTAGAGATAGACCGCGGGGCTGTCGGTCGACCGGGAGTTCACCGTCGTCCCGATGTCGAGCGGATCGCACATCACGTAGAGCGGCGTCACCTCGCGGAGCACGTTCGAGAGGCCGAGGAGCCCCTCCCCCGGAACGCGCCCGTGGCGCCGCACCTCGGCGAAGACTTCCTGCGGCGGCACGACCCACACCCCCGCCGTCTCGAGGATCTGCGGCGGGAGGTCGCATTTGCCGTAGCCGATCGAGTCGCGGCTCCCGAACTTGATCTTCCTGAACATGAAGGTGAGCGACGTCACCGAGACGTCGCCGAAGCACACCTTGCTGATCCGCCAGTCCTTCGCTTTCTCCTCGCGGTCCACCTTCACCTGCACCTCGGTGATCGACTGCGTGTAGTAGTCGACGTTCGTCGGCTCCACGAAGGCGACCTTCTTGTCGGTGTCGAGCTTGTTCACGAAATAGGTCTCGGCCTCGTGGAGGTAGATCGCCTGCGGGTGCACCTGCTGGAAGGCGCTCGTCTCGTCGATCGTGCCGATGACCTTGGCGCCGTCCTTCTCGTTCACGATCGTGTAGACGTTCGGGGAGATGTTCCGGAGATTCACGTCGGCGCTCGGGTAGCCCTTCCCGGTCCAGTACCATTTGCCCTTGAGGAACTTCACCTCGTGCTCGTCCTCGAGGAGCTCGAGGATCGCCGGGGCGAACTCCCCCATCGTCTCGACCTCTTTCACCTCGAGCGGGAGCTCGAAGGCGCCCGAGCGGAGGTGCGCCATGAGGATGTGCGGATTCCCCGGATCGATGATCGCGTTCTCGGGAGATTTCCCGAAGAAGTACTCCGGGTGGCTCACGAGGTACTGGTCGAGGGGCGTGTTGTACGGGATGAATATCGTGAGCGCCTCCTCCTTCCCGCGCCCCGCGCGCCCCGCCTGCTGCCACGTCGAGGCGATGCTCCCCGGATAGCCGACGATGACCGAGGCGTGGAGCGCCCCGACGTCGATTCCGAGCTCGAGGGCGTTCGTGCTGATGACCGCCTTCAGGTCGCCGCTGAAGAGCCGCCGCTCGATCTCGCGGCGCTCCTCGGGGAGATACCCGCCGCGGTAGGGGTGCACGGAGTCCTTCATCGAGGCGCGGTGCTTGCCGAGCATCTCGCGCGTGTATCTCGTGATGACCTCGCTCACGACTCGCGCGCGCACGAAGGCGATCGTCTGGACGTCGTCGAGGACGAGCTTCGTCACGAGCTCGGCCGCCTCGATGTTCGAGCTCCGCCGCTCCATCTCGCCGATGTCGATCGTCGGGGGATTCCAGAAGAGGAACTGCTTGCGGCCGCGCGGGGAACCGTCCTCGGCGACGACCTTGATCTTCCGGCCGAGAAGCTTCTCGGCATGCTCCCCGGGATTGGCGATCGTGGCGGAGGAGGCGGCGAAGACGGGATGTGCCCCATAGTGGGCGGCGATGCGGTCGAGCCGCCGCATGACGTTCGCGATGTGCGAGCCGAAGATGCCGCGGTAGGTGTGGATCTCGTCGATCACGACGTACTGGAGCCGCGAGAGAAAGTTCGCCCACTTCGCGTGATTCGGAAGAATCCCCGAGTGGAGCATGTCGGGATTCGTGAGGAGCACCTTCGCCTCCTCGCGAAGCTTCCGGCGGCTCGAAGCGGGCGTGTCGCCGTCGTAGGTGCCCGCCTCGAACCTGATTCCCTTCGGCCCCATGTAGCGCTGGAGCACGCGGAGCTGATCCTGCGCGAGCGCCTTCGTCGGAAAGAGGTACAGGGCGCGGGCCTCGGGATCCTCGATGAGACCCGAGAGCACGGGAATGTTGTAACAGAGCGTCTTCCCGCTCGCCGTCGAGGTGACGATGACGACGTCTTTCCCGCTGCGGAGGTTCTTCACCGCCTCGACCTGATGAACGTAGAGCTTCTCGATGCCGGTGCCCTTGAGGAGCTTCGCGAGTTTCTCGGGAAGGGGCGGATCGAGATCGCCGAAGCGCGCGGCCCGCGTCGGGATCGTGTGCTTGTGGGCGATCTGCCCCTTGTAGAAATCCTCGACCTGAACCTTCTTGAGAAACTTGGTGACTTCCACGAGCGCTCCTTTGCGCCGCCGCGCGGCGCCTCGCGGGCGGCGCGCCTTCGCGCGGACGGCCCGCCGATTATATCAGGATTCGCGCGAAAGGAAAACGGTAACGAGCTGCAGCATCGTCACGAGATCGAGCCGATTGTGGTGAATGACGTTCGCCATGTCCTTCGCGTCCCGCGTCCGCACGAAGTCGTGATACGCCTGCGGAATCTCGGCGCCCGGGATGTCCCCCACCCGCTTCCGCCCGCAGAAGTGCGCCTCGAGCGTCTGGAGCCGGTGGTTCGGCGTCCGGCCCCCGACGACGGCGCGCGCGACGAGGAGGAGATCGACGTGCGTCGGGGGCTTCGCGAGAGGGAACCGGTGAACCGTCACCCGTTCTTGGATATACGGCATGTCGAAGGATATCCCGTTGAAGGTGACGAGGATGTCGAACCGCGGGAGGAGATCCGCGAGGAACCGCAGCACCGTCTCCTCCTCCGAATAGTCCCGCGCGAAGAGCTGATCGACGACGAGGCGCGCTCCGTCTTCGCGCGCGGACGTGTACATGAGCCCGACGAGGAAGAGCGGCGACATGCGGAGCCCGGTCGTCTCGATGTCGAGATAGCACACCCGCTCCGGGCACGCGGCCTTGAGCGGCTTCAGCGCGGCGAAGCCGGGCGCAGCGGGGAAGAACGGATTTCCCAGCGCCTCGAGGTACTCGCGATGGAAGGTCCCGGCGTCCGGCCACACGGCGTCCGCCCCCGCAAGCACGCGATAAAAGGCGCCGCCGGCGAACGGCGTCGCCTCTCCCGGGACGACCTCCTGAAGCGCTCGGGGGCTCCGGGGCTCCCCGAGGTCTCCGAACAAGCCCGCGCCCGGGACCGACGGACCGGCCGCGCCCCGATGCCGGCTGAAAACCCCCTCTGCCTTCTTCTTCAGCTCCTCGAGCTCCTTCTTGATATCGATTTGACGCTCGCCCATGCAGCTATTACTGGCACAACACGACAGAAATAGCAATATTTGTGAGACGCGCCCGCCGTGCGGCCCGTTTCTTGCAAAATTTTTCCGAGGCGGCACGCTTTTTCTTGACGCGAATCCGGATTTTGAGCTATTTTTCGACAAATTTGGGTAACGCTATGAAAAACGATAAATTAAAATCGATCGTGCTCGTGACCGGAACGGTCATTCTGCTCTTCCTCGTTCTGACGAATCCGGGAGTGCAGAAGGATGCGATCTGGCGCGCGGCCTCCTCGAACGGAGACTCCGCCCGCGTCGCCGCCAACGCCCGGACTCCCCAATTCGCGGGAATCGTGAGCCGCAACATGTCCTTCTTCGATCTCATGATGAACTGCGGGCTCGACGCGCCGTCCATCAAGCTCATCGAGAAGGCTGCCCGAAACGTTTACGACTTCAGAAGGATATACCCGGGTCAGAAATACGAGGTATACGCAGCCGAGGACGGGAGCATCGAGGGCATGCAGTTCTCCGTCGGGGACACGTCGTACATCGACATCAGCATCAAGGACGGCGACATCTCGGCAGAGAAGAAGGTCTACGAGTTCAACACGCATCTGCGGACCGCTTCGGGAACGATCACGAACAGCCTCTACCTGGCGTGCAAGGAGCATGAGATCCCCATCGATGTCGCCGACCAGATCGCGAACGTCTTCGCGTGGGACATCGATTTCCATCGCGAAATGCAGCGCGGCGATTTCTTCAGGGTCATCTACGAGGAGCGCGTCCGCTTCGACGGCATGAAGAAGATCGGCCGGATCGTCGCCGCGGAGTTCAACAATCAGGGAAAGAGCCATTATGCGTTCATGTTCCGTAACGAGAACGGGAAGCCAGATTACTTCGACTAAAACGGCAAATCGCTGCGTAAGCAGCTCCTGAAGGCACCCCTCAGCTACTCGCGGATCAGCTCGAACTTCAGCCACCGGCGCTTCCACCCCGTGCTCAAGCGCTATGCGCCGCACCTCGGGATCGACTACGCCGCGCCCGTCGGAACGCCCGTCATGGCGACCGGCGACGCGAGCGTCCTCGAGACGGGGAACAACGGCGCGAACGGCAGATACGTCAAGCTGCGCCACGCGAACGACTACACCACGTACTACCTGCACCTCTCCCGCTTCGCGAAGGGAATCCGCCCGGGCGCGCGCGTCCGGCAGGGGGAGGTCATCGGATACGTCGGAAGCAGCGGCAGGTCGACGGGGCCCCATCTCGACTACCGCGTCAAGAAAGGGAACACGTTCGTCAACCCGCGCAAGATCTCGCTCCCGCCGGCCGCTCCGGTGACGAACACGAACATGGCCGCGTTCATCGATTATCGTGACCGGCACCTCGCCCGCCTCGCGAGCGTTCGCGTCGACGACGGCGCGGCGAACGTCGCCGCGACGCCCGACGGGGACGAGCCCTCCGCGCTTCGAGGCAAATCCGCGCGTTCCGTCTCGCACTGACTACGGCAATGATCGCGCAAAGGACAATCCTCGTGCATGCGTGCTGCGCTTCATGTTCGAGCTACGTGCTCGAACATCTCGCCGGGACATACGAGGTCACGGCGTATTTCTTCAATCCGAACATCCACCCCGGCGCCGAGCACGAGCTCCGGCTCGCCGAGATGCGGTCCGTGTGCGGCGATCTCGGGATCGCGCTCCTCGAGGGGGACTATCCGGCGGAGCGCTGGTGGAGCGAGGTCGGCCCGTTCAGGCACCTGAGCGAGCGGAGCGAGCGTTGCTGGACGTGTTACCGCTTCAGGCTGGAGGAGACGGCCCGGAAGGCCGCGGAGCTCGGGCTCGCGCTCTTCACCACGACGCTCTCGGTGAGCCCGCATAAATCGTACGAGCGCATCGCCGCGATCGGCCGGGAGGCCGCGGCGAAGCACGCGGTCGAGTTTCTCGCCGAGGATTTCAAGAAGAAGGACGGCTTCAAGATCAGCGTCGCGCGGGGCCGCGAGCGGGGCCTCACGCGGCAGGACTACTGCGGTTGTCTCATGAGTCTCGAAGAGGCCCGCCGGCGGGACAAGGAACGCTCGTAGCCGGCGCTCCCCCCTGGCGGCCGCGACCGGCCTATCTCCCCCTCAGGATGAGCCTCTTGTCGGACGGCGATTCCACCTCTCCGATAACGGCGGCTTCCCGCACCCCTCTCTTCCGCAACGCGGCGAGATAGCGCGCCGCGCTCCGGCGCGGCATCGCGACGAGGAGCCCGCCCGAGGTCTGCGGATCGCAGAGGAGCATCGTGAGCGAAGGCGGCACCTTCCCTTCCGTGACAAGCTCTTCCTTCACGTATTCGTGGTTCGCCATGCCGCCCCCCGTGAGAAATCCGCGAGACGCCAGATCGAGCGCTCCCGGGAGAAGCGGAATCGCGCGGGAATCGATACGGAGGCTCACATCGGACGCGCGCGCGAGCTCGAGCGCGTGGCCGAGGAGCCCGAATCCGGTGATGTCGGTACACGCCCGCGCGCCGAAGCCGTGAAGCCCCTCGGCGGCTTCCCGGTTGAGCGCGGCCATGGCGCGATAGAAGAGCTTTTCTCGGCGCGGCGAGAGCGCGCCGTTCTTGAGCGCGGTCGAATAGATCCCCGTCCCGATCGGCTTCGTCAGGACGAGGACGTCTCCGTTCTCGGCCCCTTCCTTCCGCAGCACGCGGTCCGGATGGATGAGCCCGACGACGGAGAGCCCGTACATGAGCTCCGCCCCCTTGATCGTGTGCCCCCCGACGATGACGGCGCCGGCCTCGTTCACCTTCTCGGCGCCCCCCCGCAGCAGCTCCCCGAGCGCCTCGAGCGGCACGTCCCCGTGCGGAAACACGACGATGTTGAGCGCGGTGATCGGCCTCCCCCCCATCGCGTAGACGTCGCTGAGGGCGTTCGCCGCGGCGACCTGCCCGAACACGCGCGGGTCGTCGACGATCGCCGGGAAGAAATCGACGGTGAGCACGAGCGCCGTCTCGTCGTTCACGCGCACGACGGCGCTGTCATCCGCCTGATTGCATCCGACGATGACGTCGGGATGACACTGCGCGGGCAGATTTTCGAGCACCGGCCACAACTCCGTTGGGCTGAGCTTCGCAGCTCAACCGGCGCAGGACGCCATGGCGGTGAGGCGCAGCTTTTTCTTCATCTCCTCCGCTTCTCCCGTTGAAAGCACCGTCTCCGGCGATCGGGCCGTCCCGATCACGAACCGGTTTCCCGTATCGCGCCGACGGGACAGATCGCGGCGCAGGCGCCGCAGGACGTGCAGTGCGCGGCGTCGATGCGGTAGATATCGTCCCCCTCGGATATGACCTCGACGGGACACTCGCCCTGGCATGCGCCGCAGCAGATGCACTCGGTCGTTATTTCGTACGCCACGTATCCCCTCCATGAGAAAACATCTTCCTGACCCTCAATTCATAGCCCGCGGGTCTGAACCCGTCAACCGCAAAAATCGGTCGCCCCGGGGCTATTTTCCCGGGGCCGCTTCGGGCACGAGCTTGAGAACGATCGCGCGGTCCCACGCCATGAACGTCACGACGGCCGCTCGCACGTCCTCGACCGCGGCGACGGCGACGATCTCCCGTATCGGCTGATACGGGAGATCGCCGAGCAGGAGCAGATCGAATCCGAGCGCGTACGCCGCGTTGATGCTCGAAAGCTCGCTCCGGCCTCGTTTGCCGAGGAGCCGGTTCTTCGCGATTCCGATTTCCGCCTCGTCCGGCGGGCGCTCGACGAGTCCTCGGATCTCGCGCTCGAGCGAGGCGCGCGCCTCGTCGATGCGCTGCGGGCCCGTCCCGAGATAGGCGATCACGGCCGCTCCTCCCGGGTACGGCGTCACGCCGCATTCGATCGAATAGGAAAGCCCCTGCTTCTCCCGCAGCTCGAGCTGCATGCGCCGCGAGAGCACTTCTCCCGCGACCATGAGCGAGGCGGTGCCGGACGGCGCCGGCGTCCGGGCGAGCCATCCGGCCGCGATGTAGGCGCCCTCCTTGCGGATCGATTTCTCGACGAACCCCCCCGGCGGCGGTTCGGGGATCGACGGGCACTCGACGGCGGCGCCCGCCGGAGATCCCGCGAGAAGCTCCTTCAGCATCGCGCATCCGTCGACCGCCGTCTCCGGCGAAACGAGCGTGGCAATGAGGTTCCTGCCCGTGAAGATCCGCGCCCTGAGAGCCGTAAGATCCGCCATCGGCATGCGCATCAGGGGACCCGGCGGGGGGAACATGGGCTTGGCAAACGGATGGTTCCGAAACAACGCCTCCATCATCGTTGTCCTCATCGTGTAGATGGAGGACGTCGAACGCATGCCGACCTCGCGCGCGAGCGACTGCTTCGCCGCGTCGAGATCGTCCCCCCCCACCTCGAAACCGAGAAGATACGTCAGGAGCAGGTGCGACGCTTCCCGCATCACCTTCGCCGGCGCCTCGAGACGCACGAACGCGAAGGAAGGATTGAGGAGATAGTCGTCCTGCGGCATGTACGGATTGTCGCCGAACTGAATCCGCGCGCCGAGCGCATCGAGCTTCTCCGCGAGCGCCTTCCCGCCGACGGAGTTTTCGAGGAGCGTGACGAGGAGCTCGGCGAGACCGGTAGGCGGTCCGCCCTCGGCGCAGGCCCGCCCGCGGAACATGAGATGGAGCGCGGCGACCGGCGAGCCGGGGCGCGAAACCGCCGCGACGGTGCAGCCGTTGGGGAGGGAATCGATGCAGGGCCGCGGGTGTACGGAGACGGCCGCGGGCGGCATCGCGCCCGACGTGCCGGGCGGCGGTCCCGAGGCCTTCGGCGTTCGCGGAGGCATCCCGCTCATCTTCGGCATCCCGGACGGCATGCCCGGCGGCCCGGATTTCGGCATGGGCTCGCCCCGTCCGCTCTTCGCCTCGACGAGGCAGGCGTTGAATCTGAGCGGACGGAACGCCTTCTCGATGACGGCCGCGCACTCCTTCGCGGTCACACCCGCCGCTGCGTCCACCTGGGAAAGGTAGCGCGCGCCGTGAAGCGCGATCGCGTATCCCCGCGACATGACGTAGAAATGGTACATCTCGCGGTCGAACATCTCTCCCGAGAGAAACGACACGCGCGCGCGATCGATCTCTCCCGCGGACGGCGTCCAATCGGCGAGGCCTTCGAGCGCTGCGGGGATCTTGCGGTACGCATCGACCGCCCCCCTCGCCGAATCGCCCGGTGCCGCCGCGCCCACGTGTATTCTCAGGGCGGCGAAGCCCCGATGAATCTCGAGGCCCGTCTCGGGCGCCGGGAGCGAGAGCGCTTTGAACGCCTCGGCGAGCGGAGAGGATTCTCCCTCCAGCATCCGCGCCACGAGCAGGGCCGCGGGGAAGGCCTCCTCGCCGACCGAGGGGAACGGCACGAGCATGTCGAACCCGGTCTCGCCGCCCGCGCACGAATCCTCCGCGACCGTGCCGCTCCACGCGGGCACGCTCGCGCCGCCGCGGCCCGTCGCCCGGTGGCTCCCGGGAAAACACTCACCGACGATCCGCTCGGCGGCGGCGGGATCGAAGTTCCCCGTAACGACGATTCGCATGTTCGCAGGCCTGTAGTACCGGCGATAGAACGAAATCAGGGCCGAATCGCGCATCGTCTCGATCGTTTCCGGATATCCGATGACGGGCTCCGTGAGATCGCTTCCCGCGTAGAGCCGGGCGTCGGCGACGCCTTCACACGCCGCGCGCGGGTCGTCCCGCTCGCGGCGGATCTCCTCGGCGATCACCTTGCGCTCCTTTTCGATCTCTTCCGGGAGGAACGCGGAGTGGATCAGCATCTGCGAGAGTATCTCGACCCCCTTTTCGAAATGAACGGACGGCACGAGGAGGAAAAAGACGGTCGCCTCCTTGCGCGTGAAGGCGTTGAGGAACCCGCCGACATCGTCCACCCAACCGCTGATCTCTTCCCGCGTGTACCGCGCCGATCCGTCGAAGGCGAGGTGCTCGATGAAATGCGTCGCTCCGCGCGTATCGGGCGTTTCGCAGCCCGAGCCCGCATTGACCGCGACCATGACGCACACGAGATCGCTCCCCTCCCGGCGATCGAGGAGCATCTCGGGACCGTCCGCCTGCTTGACCGTTTCGACCGGGCCTGCTGCTCCAGGCGCCGCCGGCACCACGAGAAATCCCGCGAGAGCGACGGAGAACGCCGCGGCGGCGGCGATCGAGCACAGTCCCGGCTTTCCGCGCATGACGGTCCTCCCTTTCCGGAATGCTACTTGATGAGATCGATCGCCCTGCCGTGCAGCGCTTCCGCCGCTCCGGCCACGGCCTCCGAAAGCGTCGGATGCGGGAAGATCGATTCGGCCAGATGGTCCGCCGTGAGTCCGCGGTCGAGGGCCACGATCGCCGGGGCGAGCAGCTCCGTCGCGTTCGGACCGATGATATGGGCGCCGAGGAGCTTTCCGTCCTCCTTGCGGGCGATCCATTTCACGAATCCGTCCTCCTCGCCGAGCCCTTTCGCCTTGCCGTTCGCGGCGAACGGGAACCTGCCGGTCGCGATCGCGATCCCCTTCGCCTTCGCCTCTTCCTCGGTCATCCCGACATGGGAAATCTCGGGAAGCGTATAGATCGTCGACGGAATGACGTCGTACCGCATCTCCCGCGAGGCGCCGAGCGCGTTCT
>JBFYZJ010000244.1:0-6355 GCA_041309565.1 Candidatus Krumholzibacteriota bacterium | reverse complement strand
GGAAACGCTGAGAATCGAGAGGTTCTTTCCCTTGAATCTCTTGTGCGCCTCATGCAGATACTTCATCTCGCCGACGCACGGCCCGCACCATGTGGACCAGAAGTCGATCAGGCAGTATTTCCCCCGAAGGCTCTCGTCCGAGACGACGCTGCCGTCGACGAGCTCAACCTCGAAGCTCGGCACCGGCCTTCCCGGCGCCGTGCTTTTCTGCGGATCGAGAGCCTCGAGCACACCCCGGATCGCCGCCACATCTCCATACTGACTCTTCAGCCTGCCGTAATATTTCGCCGCGCTCACCGAATCCCCATCCGCGTGGGCATCCTCGGCCAGCTTCGCGAGACACATCGCCCGGATCTTCCGCTCGGGGCTCCGTTCGACGAAGTCGCTCAGTGCCTTGTTCGCGAAATCCGCGCTGCATGAAGCGAGCATCTGGCCCGGAAGGTACGAGTAATCGCTCCATACCGGCGAATCCGGCGGAATGATCTCGAGCGCTTCGGCGACCTCGGAATCCCCCCTGATCATGTTCATCGATGCGAGGCTGACGACGGCATACTGACGAACCGCAATATCTCCGGAGCCGTGCATCTCTTTCTCGGCGATGCTCATCGACTTTTCGAGCCTCGAATCGCCGAATCGGAATCCCTGCGAATCGCCGTGGGTGGCTATCCATCTGGCCAGAGCCCGGGAGCGGGTTTCGCGCGTCCGAATGAGCGCCTGCTCGATTCTCCATACGCGCTCGCGCACGGAACTCTTGGCATCGAAGGCGACTGCGGGGAGATCCCGGGCGCCGGGCGTTCCCTTGGAATCGCGCGCGACGGGCTGCACCGTCAGCGTCACGGAGGCGTCTTCCTCCTTCAGCACGACGGGGATGAGCGCCGATTCGTATCCCGGAGAGTGCACAAACAAGTAGTACCAGCCGGGTTTCGGAGCCTGAACCGAGAACTCCCCGTTCTTTCCGGCGACGGAGATTTCCAGCGCCTTGCTGTTGCTCCTGCCGGCTCCGACGAGACGCACCTGAGCGTATGCCGGAGGTGAACCGTCCCTCCCCACGATGCTCCCCGATATTTGCACGAGGCGCGAGGGATCGAGATGGGCGGGCGGCTCGGCGCCCGTCTCGCACGGAATCAGGTCGACTTCACACTCCCCCCGGTATTTTCTTCCCGTCCTGTCTTCGGCCGTATAGACCCACTTGTACGGGAACGCCGGCACCGGAGTATGACTCGAGATCCAATTGTCGCCGTCGGCGGCGACCGCTCCGGGCGCGATCCAGCCGTCGCTCGTCGTGTCGCCCGCCGTGTACCACTCGGAAAAGTTCGCGCTCGTATAGACCTGACGCTTGGTGTTCATCAGAATCCATTCGTCTCCCCTGCGGCCGTAGTTGCCGAACTCGACGATGCGCAGCGGAACATCGATGTTGTTCCGAACCTCGGTCCTGAATCTCCAGACATAGACCTTGCTCTTTGCGTTCTTCGCCGTATCGGGCACCGAGTTCACCGGCACCGGATTCGGCAGGTGCCGCACCGTCAGAGCACCGGTCCTCTCGGCTGCGGAGGCCTCGAGCACGCCCCTCGCGCCCGAGAGCGCGACGGCGGCCGCAATCGCCACGATCACGAATCGCATCTCAACACCCCCCAGCTCAGAGATCCACTACGCACCGGGCGACCCAGACGCCCGGCCCGCTTTCCTCGACCGATGCGCCGTAGAACGTCGCCGCTTTCACCTCGACGAGGAGCCGGTCGCGGACGTCTCCCCGTGGCAGGCCCCGCGCGCGGGCCGTGAGCGACCATTTCCCTCCCGCTCGCTCCAGACGATCGACCGCCACCTCGAGCACCGCGGTCTCCGCCAGATCCCCTTCGGCCAAAATCGCGTTGAGGAACTCCAGGAGAAGCTCGACGAGATCGGCGCCGGCACGCGCGATTTCGAAATGCGCCGTCGGGGCGAGCCCCGTGCCGTCGATCATGATCCCGATCATCGCCGCGGCGGCCTCTTCGAACGCCTCGGCCGGCGTTTTCCCCCATCCGCGGATTCCCATGTCCGCCGCATGATCTATCGTTTCGTGTCCCCGGGAATCCACGCTTCCGCTCCCGTCGGGCCCCTCGGCGCCGTTCGGGCCCCCCTACGGATTGAAATGGTAATGGACGACGTCACCGTCCTGAATCACGTATTCGTGCCCTTCGGTCCGCAGGTGGCCGTGCGTATGCACCGCGGCGCGGGAGCCGAACTGAACGAGATGCGCGTAGCTCATTACTTCTGCTTTCACGAATCCCCGCTCCATGTCGGTATGGATTCTGCCGGCCGCCCGGGGGGCGCTCGTCCCGCCGGGCACCGACCACGCCTGGAGCTTGTCATGGGCGGCCGTATAATAGCGCACGAGACCGAGCAGCTCGTGGCATTGCTCGATGAATCGAGTCTTACCGCGGGCGTCGGCGCCGAGCTCCCGCACGAACTGCGTCCGCTCCTCCTCGGAGAGCGCATCGAGCTCGTCCTCGAGCTTCGCCGATATGATGAAGACGTTCTTCTCGCCGAATTTTCCGATAACGCGCGCGCACTCGTCTCCCCGTCCCGCCGGGTCTTCATAGCCGGTGTTGAGGACGACGATCCGCGGCTTCGACGTGAGGATCTCGAGCTCGTCGAAGAGCGCCTGCATCGGCGCCGGCACGCGCTCCGGTCCCACGCGCTCCCCCCCCTTCAGCGACGCGTGAACGCCCTCGAGAAAGTCGAGCTCCTTCCGCTCTTCCTTTTTCAGCGCCTTGGCGCGCGTACGCTCCTTTTCGAGCCATCGTTCGACGCGCTCGACGTCGGCGAGGAGCAGCTCGTTCTCGACGATTTCGAGATCGAGGAGCGGATCGACCGTTCCGTACATATGGCTCACGTTTTCTTCCCGGAAGCACCTGAGCACGTGGGCGAGCACGCTCGCCTCCCGCACGTGATGGAGGAACTTGTTCCCGAGCCCCTCCCCCCGGTGCGCCCCCTTGACGAGCCCGGCGATGTCGATGAACGTGACGGTCGCGGGGATGATCTCTTTCGGTTTGAGGATCGCGGCGAGCTTCTCGAGTCGCTCGTCAGGAACGGGAACCGTGCCGCGGTTCGCGTCGATCGTGCAGAACGGGTAGTTCGAGGCGACCGCCCCCGCGTGACAGAGCGCGTTCATGAGTGTGGACTTGCCGACGTTCGGAAGGCCGATGATCCCGACTGAAATGCCCATATGACGCCCTGAACGATGATGAGGTACGGAAAATCGAGGCCCCGTGGAGATTCTACGGCACGGAGCGCCGCAAGTCAAAAGACAAAAAATCTCCGGCCCTCGTGGGCCGGAGATATCGATGCGATGCGCGCGGCGCCGCTCCGTCGGACGGAGGGCGCGGCCGGGCGTCAGCTTTTCTTCTTGCCGCAGGTCTTGGCCTTCGGGCAGGTGCCGTCTTCCGCCGCCGCGCAGCCTTCCTTCTCGGCGCCCGCGGCCGGGCCTGCGTACTTTTTCGGATCCTTCTTGAACTTCTCGAGATCTTCTTTGCAGCAGAAATAGTAGGTCTTGCCGCCGTGCTCCAGCTTCGCGGGAGCGTCCTTGCGGAGGAACACCTTTCCGCTCACCGGGCATTCGGCATAGACGTACGCGTCCGGATTCTTCTCGAACGCCTTCTTGTTCTCCTCGCTCACGAAGTAAAAAGGCCGCCCCTCGTGCTTCGCCGTGTATTTCATTTCCTTCTGCGGCTTCACTTCGTTCGAGACGACGTCGTAGTTGATCTCGTATGCCGCCGGATCGCCGAGATACGTGTCCTTGCAGGCCGCGGCGCAGAAGTGCATCTGGCGTCCGCCGTGAACGATCTCGATCGAGCCGGCCTTCTTCACCTTCATCCCGCACACCGGATCCACGTCCATGCCCTTCGCCATCTCGGCGGGATTCATGAGGAAGTACGCCTTGCACCCGGCGTCGCAGAAGTAGTATGTCGTCCCCTCGTACTCGGACTGAAGCGCTTCGGCTTTCGGGGTCATGTAGCCGCAAACGCCGCACGGTACCATGTCCTTTTCACCCGCGAAGGCCGTGCCGGCGAGCATGAGCAGGGAAGCGAGGGATAGAAGAATTGCTATCTGTTTCAAAACCAACCTCCTTGATCGTGAATGACGAACTATTCTCGCTTAAATAAAGCGAGAAACGGAAGCCCCCGCAAGTCTTAATTGCGGGGGCTTCGAAGGCTGAGATCGACGCGCGCCTCTTACCGGATGAAGAGCGGCGCGAATACGAGCGCCACGACCGACATGAGCTTGATCAGGATGTTCATGCTCGGACCGCACGTGTCCTTGAACGGATCCCCCACGGTGTCCCCCACCACCGCCGCGGCGTGCGTCGGCGTCCCCTTGCCCCCGAGGTTTCCGGCCTCGATCCACTTCTTGCTGTTGTCCCACGTGCCGCCGGCGTTCGCCATGAAGATGCCGAAGAGGACTCCCGTCACCGTCGCCCCGGCGAGGAAACCGCCGAGCGCCGCGGGGCCGAGCGTGAATCCGACGAGAAGCGGCAGAACGACCGCCAGCGCGCCCGGCACGATCATTTCGCGGAGCGCGTTCTTGGTCACGATGTCGACGCACCTGCCCGTATCCGGCTCCGCCGTTCCTTCCATGATGCCCTTGATTTCCTTGAACTGGCGGCGTATCTCGAGAACCATCTTGTTGGCCGCCTTGCCGACCGCCTTCATCGTGAGTGCCGCGATCACGAGCGGAACCGCCGCGCCGAGGAAGAGCCCGATGACCACCGTCGACTCCGAGAGACTGATGCTCTCGAGCTTCACCGTTTGCTGATAGGCGCTGAAGAGCCCGAGCGCCGTGAGCGCCGCCGATCCGATCGCGAACCCCTTGCCGATCGCCGCGGTCGTGTTGCCGAGCGAATCGAGCCGGTCGGTGATCTTGCGGACCTCGGGGCCCGCGTGCGACATCTCGGCGATCCCGCCGGCGTTGTCGGCGATGGGTCCGTACGAATCCGTCGACATGACGATGCCGATGGTCGCGAGCATCCCGACCGCCGAAAGCGCGATCCCGTAGAGGCCGCTCGTCATGAACGCGATGTAGATCGCCGCGCACAGCGTCAGAACCGGGAGAATGACGCTCTCGAATCCGACGGCGAGTCCCGTGATGATCGTCGTCGCCGGTCCGGTCGTGCTCGCGTTCGCCACCGTCTGCACGGGCGAGCCCGACGTATAGAATTCGCTCTCGCGCCCGATGAGGATCCCCGCGAGAATGCCGGCGAGCACCGCGTAGAACGGGTTGAGCTCGCCGATGATGAACCTCGTCGCGAAGAAGGCGCCGACGATGAAAATGCCGCCCGCGATGTAAGTCGCATACCGGAGCGCGAGCTGCGGGTCGAGCCGCTTGAGGAACGAAATCGACGCGATCCCGAGGAGGGATGCGATGAGGCCGATTCCGATCATGATGAGCGGGAGCGACATGTACTGCATCGGATTCACCATCATCGCTCCGATCGCCATCGTCGCGACGACGCTTCCCACGTAGCTTTCGAAGAGGTCCGCGCCCATGCCCGCGGTATCGCCGACGTTGTCCCCGACGTTGTCCGCGATGACGCCGGGATTCCGCGGATCATCCTCGGGGATGCCCGCCTCGACCTTCCCGACGAGATCGGCCCCGACGTCGGCGCTCTTCGTGTAGATGCCGCCGCCGACGCGCGCGAAGAGCGCGATCGAGCTCGCCCCCATCGCGAATCCGTTGATGATGAGCGGGTCCTGCGTGAAGAAATAGAAGAAACCGAGCCCCACGAGCCCGAGCGCCGCGACGCTGATTCCCATGACCGAGCCGCCCTGGAAGGCGACCGAGAGCGCCTTCGGCAATCCGCCGTCCATCGCGGCCTGAGCCGTGCGCGCATTGCTCCGCGTGGCCGCCTCCATGCCGAGAAGCCCGGCAGCCATCGAGCACAGGGCGCCCGAAAGGAAGGCGATCGCCGTCCAGACGCTCAGGAGGAACGAGAGCGCGGCGAAGACGATAACGATGAACACGGCGATGATCTGGTATTCCCGCCTCAGGAATACGAACGCCCCCTGGTGAACCTTGTCGCTGAGCTTCCGCATGAGCTCGTTCCCCGCGGGCTTCCGCATGATACTGAAGTACGTGAGCACCGCGACGACTATTCCGGCGATGCCGAGCCACGGAACCAGTCCGGTCAGGGTGCTCAACACGTCCGCATTCATCCTGCCCTCCCTTGTGATGATGCCCGAACGGCCGGAAACGACGGTATTCCGGCTTCGTTTACGACGGATATAATTCGAAAACCAATACGGTTATCACGCTCGTATTGTCAAGACGTTTTGCCTCAGGAGCGCGTCGCCGGAGGCTCGGGAATCGCGGCGGCCCTCTC
>JBFYZJ010000243.1:0-5103 GCA_041309565.1 Candidatus Krumholzibacteriota bacterium | reverse complement strand
AGTTCATGAGCCAGGAGACGAAGCTCCCGAAGCAGACCCTACAGTATCTCGAGACCGACAACTACGAGGCGCTCCCCGCGAAGGTGTACGCCAAGAGCTTCCTCCGCACGTACGCGTCCGCTCTCGATCTCGATATTCAGTACATTCTGAACAAATACGAGGTTCAAACGGGGCAGACGCACCGCAGCAAGGGGGATCACTGGGAGATCGAGACCGAAGTCGTCGAGGAGAAGCTTCGGTCGCCGAATCTGCTCAGGCGCTACGTGATCCCGGCGATCATCGTCGTCGCGCTCGTGGTGCTCCTCGTGAAGCTCGCCGGGAAGAAGGAAGAGAAGGCGGAAGCTCCCCGGCCGGTCGATCTCAGGGAGCAGCTGCTGGAATCGGGGACGGCCCCCCCCGCGGAGCAGGCGGCGCGTCCGTCCGAACCGGCGGCGCATCTCGAGCCGATGGAACTCACCATCGTGGCCAATCCGACCGATAGCTGCTGGTTCGAGCTCATGACCGTATCGATCATGGAGCAGCAGCCCGAGACCACCGTCAGCCGGTTCACGCTGCCGCCGGGCCGCGCGCGGGCGTTCCAGGCGACGGAGGAGTTCTTCTTCGTCAAGGTCGGCAACGCGGGGGGCTTCGTGATGGAGCTGAACGGCTCGAAGCTTCCCACGCTCGGCAGAAAAGGCAAGGTCATCACCAACTACCGGATCACGCGCGAGAACCTGCCCCGCGAGAAGAAAGAATAGCGGCACGCGCGCGGGGGCGCCCATGTCCCTGTTCACGCTCACATCGCAGCACCGGCCGACGGGAGATCAGCCCGAGGCGATCGCGAGCCTCGTCGCCAACGTCGAGGCGGGCAGGAGATTCCAGACGCTCCTCGGCGTGACGGGATCGGGGAAGACATTCACCATCGCGAACGCGATCGCGCGCCTCGGCATGCCGGCGCTCATCATCTCTCACAACAAGACGCTCGCCGCGCAGCTCTACGGCGAGATGAAGAGCCTGTTCCCCGGAAACGCCGTCGAGTATTTCATCAGCTACTACGACTACTATCAGCCCGAGGCGTTCATTCCCTCGACCGACACGTATATCGAGAAGGACGCGTCCATCAACGAGGACATCGACCGGCTCCGGCTCCACGCGACCGGCTCGCTTCTCACGCGGCGCGACGTGATCGTCGTCGCGAGCGTTTCGTGCATCTACGGCCTCGGATCTCCCGAAGAGTTCGGGAAGCTCAGCTTCACCGTCTCGCAGGGGGATCGCGTGGGCCGCGACGAGGTTCTGCGGCGGCTCGTGCAGATCCAGTACTCGCGCAACGACGTCGATTTCGCGCGCGGCACCTTCAGGGTGCGCGGCGATACGATCGAGCTCTGGCCCGCCTATCTCGAGGAGGCGGTCCGCATCGAGCTGTTCGATGACGTGATCGAACGGATCTCCTTCATTCACCCCGTCTCGGGGGAAGCGCTCCGGCGCGCGGACGCCGCGGCCGTGTTTCCCTCGTCCCATTTCGTGACGTCGGGAGAGAATCTCGAGCACGCGATCGAATCGATCGAGAAGGAACTGGTCGGCCGCCTCGCGGAGCTCCGCGCCCAGGGGAAGGATTTCGAGGCGAAGCGGCTCGAAACGAGGACGCGCTACGACATCGAGATGCTCGGTGAGATGGGGTATTGCCCCGGCATCGAAAACTATTCAAGGCATTTTTCGTCGCGGCTGAGCGGCGATCGCCCGGCGACGCTCATCGATTACTTCCGCGACGAGTATCTCGTCGTCATCGACGAATCGCACGTGACGATCCCGCAGATCCGCGGCATGTACGAGGGGGACCGGAGCAGGAAACGGACGCTCGTCGAACACGGTTTCAGGCTTCCGTCGGCGCTCGACAACCGGCCGCTCACGTACGACGAATTCGAGGCGCTCGTCCGTCGCGTGATATTCGTGTCGGCGACGCCGAGCGACTTCGAGATCGAGCGATCGGGGGGGGAGGTCGTCGAGCAGGTCGTGCGCCCCACGGGGCTCGTCGATCCCGTGACCGAGGTGCGCCCCGTGACGGGGCAGATCGACGATCTCCTCGGCGAGATCCGCGCGCGCGTGGCGAAGCGCGAGCGGGTGCTCGTGACCACCCTCACGAAGCGCATGGCCGAGGATCTCACGTCGTATCTCTCGGGGCTCGGTGTGCGCGTGCGATACCTGCACAGCGACATTCACGCGCTCGACCGGATCGGGATTCTCCGCGATCTGCGATTCGGCGAATTCGACGTGCTCGTCGGGATCAACCTTCTCCGGGAGGGGCTCGATCTGCCCGAAGTCTCCCTGGTGGCGGTGCTGGACGCGGACAAGGAGGGATTCCTTCGCTCGCGAACGTCCCTGATCCAGACGGCGGGACGCGCCGCGCGAAACATCGAGGGAACGGTCATCTTCTATGCGGACACGATCACCGGCTCCATGGCGAGAGCCATCGAGGAAACGAACCGGCGCCGCGAGAAGCAGATCGAATACAACAAGAGGCACGGCATCACGCCGCGGTCGATCGTCAAGTCGATCGAAGACGTGATGCTCTCGACCTCGATCGTCGACGCGAAGCGGAACCGCGAAAAGGAACAGGAGCTCGCCGCCGAGCTCTTCGTTCCCCGGGGGGTGGATGACGCGGTCATCCTCGAGCGCCTCGAAGCGGAGATGTGGAAGGAGGCGGAGGCGATGCATTTCGAAAAGGCGGCGAGCATCAGGGATCGCGTCGAGGAAATCAGGATGAACATGGCCGGGAGGAAGAAACGTGGAAGAGCGGGAAAAACGTCTCGATGAGCTCGTGAGGACCGCACTCGCGGAGGACGCCGCGCGCAAGGACGCGACGTCGAAGCTCCTCGTCGACGCGGCGCGGATCGGAGACGCCGTCGTGCGGGCGAAGGAGCCGGGCGTCGTGTCGGGGCACGCGGCGGCGGCGGCGGTCTTCCGGACGCTCGATCCGTCGATCGTGTACTCGGCGGCGGCGCCCGACGGCGAACGGGTGCAGAAGGGAAGCGTCGTCGCGCGCGTCTACGGGCATGTGCGCGCCATTCTGTCGGCCGAGCGGACCGCCCTCAATTTCCTGCAGCGTCTCTCGGGGATCGCCACCCTCGCGGCCGCGTTCACGGAGCGGGTGCGGGGGACGGGCGTCGTGATTCTCGACACGAGGAAAACGACGCCGGGGCTGCGCCTGCTCGAGAAATCGGCCGTCGTCCACGGGGGAGCCCGGAATCACCGGGCGGACCTCGCCGCGATGATTCTCGTCAAGGAGAACCATATCGCCGCCGCGGGGGGACTCGTCGAGGCGCTCGCGAAGCTCGGGAGCGCGCGTGTTCGGGACGCCGAGATCGAGGTTCGCTCGCTCGAGGAGCTGCGCATGCTGAAGGACGCGCCGCCGAAGCGGATCATGCTCGACAATTTCGAGCCGGCGCTCGTCCGCGAAGCGGTGGGGGAGATCAAGGGTTGGGCCGTCGTGCCGGAGATCGAGGTGTCGGGCGGCGTGAATCTCGACACGGTCGCCGCCTACGCGGTTCCCGGCGTCGATTTCATCTCGGTCGGCGCGCTCACGAACCGCGCGCCGGCGCTCGACATGAGCCTCGATCTCGAGGGAGTCGACCGGAAATGAGGCGGCGGAACGGGGAACGGACGGCGAGCGCGGCGGGAGAGCTTCATCCCGCCCGGCTCCTCGGCCTCTGCGCGACGAAGCGGCTCGCGAGGCGGATCGTTCTCTACGACTCGATCGGCTCGACGAACGATGCCGCCATGGCCGCGGCGGCGCGGGGCGCCGAGGGGGGCACGCTCTTCGCGGCCGACGACCAGACGTCCGGGAAGGGGAGAAAGGGGCGCGCGTGGCTCTCCGCGAAGGGGGCGAGCCTCACCGTCTCGCTCCTCCTCCGGCCCGCCGCGCGGACGGAGGGGCTCACCCCGCTCTTCGCGCTCGCCGTCGTCAGGGCGCTCGACGGCTTCATCGGGGGGCTCGCCGTCAAATGGCCGAACGATATTTTCTGCGGCGGGAAGAAGCTCGGCGGGATTCTCGCCGAATCGCGGGACGACGCGGTCGTCATCGGGCTCGGTCTCGACGTCAACGAGACGGCGGACGATTTCCCTCCGGCCATCGCGGGCGAAGCGACCTCGATGCGCATCGCCGCCGGCGGCCCATTCGATCGCGGCATCGTGCTGTGCCGCATCCTCGAGACGTTCGAGACGCTCCACGACCGGTTTCTGCGGGAGGGTTTTGCCCCGTTCCGGGAGGATCTCGAGCGCCGGCTCCTCTATATCGGCACGCGGGTGATCGTGGAGTGCGGCGCGGAATCGATCGAGGGTACGATGCTCGGCATCACGGACGAGGGGCGCGTCCGCCTCGACGCCGGGGGGGCGGAACGGGTGCTCTCTTCGGGCGATCTCACCTTGCGAGGAGGTTCTCGTGACACGGGTTCTCGCGCTTGACCGGGGAAACGATTCGCTCAAGGCGGCGCTGTTCGACTCGGGGACCATCGTCGGGACATGGCGTGAGCGTGGCGAGCGTCCGGAGGAATCGCTCCGCTCGATCGCCCGGGAGATCGCCTCGCACGCGGTCCGCGAAGACGGACCGCGGCTGGGGAGGGGTGATCGGGCGCTCCTGCGGGACGCCGTTCTCGGCAGCGTGATCTTTCACAGCGTCGTCTATTCCAGCGTCGATCCGCGATGGACGGAACGCTTGCGGCGCGCGCTCGAGCGGCTCGGCGCGAGCCGCGTGCTCGAGGTGAGCGCGCGGATCGAATTCCCGTTCGAGATTCTCGTCGAGCGTCCCCTGAAAACGGGTCCGGACCGCCTTGCCGCCGCCGCGGGCGTGGCCGCGGCGGGCGGCCGGGAGGCGATCATCGTCGACGCGGGCACGGCGATCACGGTGGACGTCCTCTCGGAGGCGGGTTTCCTCGGCGGCGCCATCTTCCCGGGAACGGCCCTCCTGTATCGGGCGCTGCATGACGGCACGGCGGCGCTCCCGCTCGCATCCTGCCGCGGCGCCGCCCCCGTGCCGCCGGGGCGCGATACGATGGATGCGATCGTCGCCGGCGTCGAAGGGGGCGCGGCGGGCGCCGTGAAAGAGCTCGTCGCGCGGTCGCGGGCGTCCGT
>JBFYZJ010000242.1:0-4145 GCA_041309565.1 Candidatus Krumholzibacteriota bacterium | reverse complement strand
TCGGATCCTCCACCGTGATGATGTTCTTGTTCGCCGTTTTGTTGATCTCGTTGACCATGGCGGTCAGCGTGGTCGATTTGCCGCTTCCGACCGTTCCGGTCACGAATATCAGGCCGCGCGGACGGAGCGAGAGCTCCTTGAGCACGACCGGAAGCGAGAGCTCGTCGATGCTCTTGATGTTCACGGGCACGTGCCGGAACACCATGGCGATCGAGCCTCGCTGCACGTAGAAGTTCGCGCGGAAACGGGCGAGTCCCGAGACGCCGAAGGCGAAATCCACCTCTCGCGTCTTGGTGAAGCGATCCTTCTGGGACGGCGTGAGAATCTGCCCCGCGACTTCCTCGAGATCTTTCGGCGACGGCTTTTCGAGACCGAGATGCCGGAGCTTCCCGTCCACCCGGACGACCGGCGGCAGCCCCGCTTTCAGGTGAAGATCGGATCCCCCCTGGTTGATCATTTCCTCGAGCACCTTCTTGATATTCATGCAACACACCTTCCCGATGACGAAAATGCGAATCCAGCCGATCCGACCGAAACCGATATCGCTCGTAAAGACAATAAGTTAAGTATTGTCCAGCGTCCGCGTTGAACGGGACTCTCCCGCTCTCGGAATTTTGCAATTATCAGGCCGATTCGGGGGAAAAACGAGGCCGCCGGGAGGCGGCCCGCCGCGGGATCGCGGCCGGCGCGCGCATCAGGCGCGCTCGATGTACCGTCCGGTCCGCGTGTCGATGCGAAGCACGTTCCCCGCCTCGATGAAGAGGGGAACGCTGATCGTGGTGCCTGATTCGAGCACCGCCGTTTTCGATCCGCCCTGCGCGGTGTCTCCGCGAACGCCCGGCTCCGTCTCCTTCACGGCGATCTCGACGATGAGCGGAAGATCGACCGTGACCGGTTTGTCGCCGTCGGCGAAGAGCGTGACGACCATGTTCTCGACCAGGTAGGGCAGCGCGCCGGCGACGACCGCCTTCGAAACGGGAAACTGCTCGTAGGTCTCGACGTCCATGAGGTTGTAGAGATCGTCGGACGAGTAGAGGTACCGGCACTGCCGACGATCGAGCCTGACCTCCTCCACCTTGTCTCCGGCCATAAAGGTCCTGTCGAGCACGTACCCTTCCGGGATCTGCTTGAGCCGCGTGCGCACGATCGGCCGCCGCTGCTGCATTTTCACATGCTGGAATTCTACGATGGAGAAGAGCTTCCCGTCGATCCTGACGATCATGCCGTTTCTGAAATCGCTCGTATCCGCCATGAACGCTCCCCCCGCGCCGGCCGCGATTCCGCGCTACTTGCTCCGCAGTCTCCGGAGCCATTCGCGGAATTGCTCCATGTCCCGGCCCTCCTCGGGAGCGTCACGGGAATCCGCCTCGGCTTCGTCCCGGTCCGCCGGGGCCGCGGCTGCGTCCTCGTCCTCCCCGTCGGCGCCGTCCCCGGAGGGCCGCCGCTCGTCCCCCTGCGCGTCCCGCGCGAGAGTTCGCGCCGCCGTCGCGCCCCGTTCCGCCTGCTCCCCCCCGTGCCCCGCCGTGCTCGATACGAGCCCTTCGCTGATGTCTCCGATGGAGATGGTGAGCACATCCTCGCTGAATGCCTTGTCACGCTCGGTCTCGGCGGCGTTCATGAGCCCCTCGAGCTTCGCCACCATCTCCTTCGCTTCCGTGTTTCCCGGCTCCCGGTCGAGCACGTCGTGATAGATGCGCAGCGCCTTGTTGTAGTATCCCTGCGCGGCGTAAATGCCCGCGAGCGTCATCGTCGCGAGCTCCCGCGGACGCTCGTCGCGCGTCTTCTTGTCGTCGGCGAGATCGATCTCCTTGACCACGAAGGACGCTTCCATCTCCTTGAGCGCGCGCGCGACGTCCGCGTTCGACGGATCGATGGCGAGAATCTTCCGGTAGCAGTCCGCCGCCTCGCGCCGTTTGTCCTCGGCGAGGAGGATATCCCCCATGAACTTGAGCGCCACGAGATTCTCGGCGTCAAGCTCGAGGACGCGGCGGAACTCCGCCTTGGCCCGTTCCGTGGCTCCCTTGTCGTAGTAGCACTTCGCCAGGATCACGTGGGCGCTCGCGTACTGCGGCATCTTCTCGAGCCCGCCCTCGAGTATCTCGATGGCTTTGTCGATATCGCCGTTCTTGCGGTACGCGTCCGCGAGCGGAGCGAACAAGCGCGAATCGCGCGCGCGGTTGTATCGCTCGATCAGGTTCTGCAGGTCATCGCTCATCGTGCGGGCCTTTCGAATCCGAGAGGTTGAAATTCCCCGGTTCGACGCTATCAGAGGGAGCCCTCGCTGTCAAGAGAATGCGCCCGCGCGGGCGCGCTAGAAGGCGAACGTCTCGGCGAACGCCATCGTCTCCCGGAGGAGCTCGTTCTTGTCCTGCCCCGGAGCGTAGACGAGGCAATCGACGAGCCAGAGGCGGGAAGTGACGCCGTCCACGATGAAGTAGCAGATGAAGGACCCGCCGGCCGCCGTGACGCTGCTCTCCCAGTACCCGTCCATCCGCACCGCCTCGTACGCGCCGAGCCGCGTGGTCCCGAATTTGACGAGATCGCGCCGCATGACGTACTTCTCATAGAGCTTGAACGAAACGTCCGACCTGATCTGATAGAGCTCGTTCGAATCGGCGAGCGAAACCGTGGCCTTCCCGAATGACCTCCACGACACCGACAGCACGCGCGGCGGCTCCGGATGAACGAGCGAGATCCCCGGAACCTCGGGACGCTCCTCATCGAGCTTGTAGACCCTCGGGATCCGGAGCGTGAACCCGTACCGTTCCTTCAGGGTCCGCTCGAGATACGTGTCTTCCCCCTGCTTGAGCATCGATTCGCGGAGCCGCTCGCGGTTGCCCGCCTCGAGAATGTCGCGCAGGACCGAGCCCTGCTCCCGCGCGGCGAGCGCCAGGTCGTCGGCAGAGACGCCCGTCACGATGATCGTGAGCTGGCCCGTGACGGGGGCGTCCATTTTCTTGAAAACACTGTATCGTCCCTCGAGCACCGCTTTCGCTCCCGAAGCGCTGATGAACTGCTCGATGATGCCCCCGATACGCCCCTGGTTCACGATGCCGAAAATCACCATGTTCTTCGCGGGGATTTCCTTCTCGAACTCGTGCGCGGCCACGACGCGGACATTGAACTGAAGCTCGTTCTTCGTGTAGAAGTCGAGCTCGTGCTGGAGGGCATTCACCATCTCCGCCGTCGCCCCTTCCACCTTCCCCGTCTCGGTCACGAGCACGACGCCGCTGTACGAGCCGGCGGGGAGCGTGTTGAACGGCCCCTGCCGCCCGCACGAGGCGCCGCAGGCTCCGAGGCACACGAACGCGATGATAATCGGCAGATTTCTCATGGCTGATCTCCACAGGAACAATAGGATTGAACGAGGCGCAAGGGCAAGCGGAAAATCGAGCCCCGCCGCTCCCGGAGCGCGCGGGATCGGCACCGTCACGGCAGCGACATGTTGAGGCGCTGCATGCGCTCCTTATCGAGCATGCCCCGATACATCAGGATCTGGCGCTCGAGGCGCTGGACCCGCCGTTTGAGCAGCTCGTTCTCCCGCGCGAGCGAATCCTCGCGGGAAGCGGCGACGACGTCGAACGGGGATTGACCGACGCTCTCGCCGCCGCGTTCGAAGGTGAAGATGTTGTCCGAGACCATCCGAGGACCCGCGAAGCCGCCGGCGCCGCGATAATCGGCGATCGCATCCCCATCGATGGAAGGCGCATGGATCGGCGCGTCGTTCGTCCGGGCGTCGCGGGCAACCGTCCTGACCTGCGGCTCGTTCATCCCGATCCGCTGCACCACGAAGGTCGTCGCGGCGATGACGAAGACCGCGGCGGCCGCCGCGCCGAGCGCGAACCGGAGCGCCCATCGGCGCTCGCCGAACGGATTCGCCTCCCCCTCGCGGCGCATGAGCCTCGATTTCTCCTGCAAGATGCGGCGTTTCACGTTCCATTCGAACCCCTCGCTCACCGAGAGCTCGGGGAGGGAGCGGGCCGCGTCGAGGCTCGCCTCCAGCTCCTTCACGAGCATCTCGCACGAGGGACAGTGCGCGAGGTGGCGCGCGAGCTCCATTCGGCCGGACTCATCGAGCGCTCCGTCGCGGCTCAGGAAGTACAGATCCTGCGCTGTGCTGCATTTCATGTTCCATTCCCCTTGGT
>JBFYZJ010000241.1:0-4170 GCA_041309565.1 Candidatus Krumholzibacteriota bacterium | reverse complement strand
GCGGATTTCCCGGCACTTCGCAGGGAGCGCCGGGTACAACCTCGTGTCCCGTCAGACGAGAGGATGGTGCATGCCATGTCGATCCGTTTCAGGCGATCCGCAATGTTCGCTATTTCGCTGTCGTTCCTGTGTAGCCTCTGCGCATCGGCTTCCGCGCAGAACACGGCGGTCCCCTTCGATTCCGACGCATGGGTGATGAGCGGCGCGGTCCGCGCCGATCACCTCGGGCGCCCGAGCATCATGGGCCGCGCCTCGCTGAACGATCTGCAGTTCCGGAACGGGGTCATCGAGATCGATATCGCCGTGAGCGGCGCCCGGTCGTATCCCGGCATCATTTTTCGCGAGCAGGGGGACGGCGATTTCGAGCGCGTTTACATCCGTCCGCACGTGGCCGGAGTTTTCGACAACGCGATCCAGTACGCCCCGAGCTTCAACGGCATCGAGGGGTGGCAGCTCTACAACGGGGCCGGGTACACGGCCGGCGTGGAGCTCCCGCGGGACGTCTGGGTGCACGTCAAGCTCGAGGTGAACGGGACGCGCGCACGCCTCTTCGTCGGCGACATGGAGCACCCCGCCCTCGTCGTCAACGATCTCAAGCGCGGCGACTCGGCGGGCGCCATCGGGCTCATGGGTCCCGCGGACAAATCGGCCTATTTCTCGAACTTCAGCTATCGGGCCGACGACACGCTCGATTTCGGACCCGCTCCCGTCCCCGACGCGCCGCCGGGAGTCATCGGTGCGTGGCAGATGTCGCGGATCTTCGCCTACGACGAAATCGACATGGATCGGTATCCGTCCCCGCAGGAGCTCCGGGACGCGGAATGGCAGGCCGTGACGAGCGAGCCGTCGGGGCTCGTCGACGTCGCGCGCCATGTCGAGAAAACGAGCCCGGCGCCGGCCGTCATCTTCGCCAAAACGGCAATCGAGGCAGCGCGCGACACGATTCGCAAGCTCGAGTTCGGCTACAGCGACGCCGTCACGATTTTCCTCAACGGCAAGAGCGTATTCACGGGCGACAACTCGTACCGGCTGCGCGACGCCTCGTTTCAGGGGATCGTCGGCTGTTTCGACGCCGTGTATCTCCCCCTCCGAAAGGGAACGAACGAGCTCCTTTTCGCCCTCGCCGAGAGCTTCGGCGGGTGGGGCTTCACGGCGCGCCTCGGAGACGCGGTTTTCATCGCGCCCGGCGCCGGCAAGCTCTGGGAAACGGGGCGCGATTTCTCCATTCCCGAATGCGTCGTGCACGACCCCGCGCGGAACGCGCTCTACGTCTCGAACTACGACGGCTACAACAGGGGCGCCATGGGGAAGCAGTTCATCTCGAAGCTCTCCCTCGACGGAAAAGCCGTGGAGGCCGAATGGGCGGGCGGCGTCACGAATCCGACGGGGATGGCGGTCGCCGGCGACAGGCTCTACGTCGTCATGCGCGCCGCGGTGGGCGAAATCGACATCGCCTCGCGGCAGATCGTGAAGCGGCACTTCATGCCGGGCGCCGCGTTCCCGAACGACATCGCGGTCGACGGCCGAGGCACGATGTTCGTGACCGATTCGTTCAAGAGCTGCATCTATCGAATCGCCGGGGGCGCGTGCGAAACATGGCTCGAGGGGCCCGCGATCGCGCGGCCGAACGGCATTCTTCTCGCGGACGGCGCCCTCGTCGTCGGCTGCAACGCCGAGTGCGCGCTCAAATCGATCGATCTCGCGACGAAGGAGATCCGCACGATCGCCTGCTGGCCGTCGGGAACGATCGACGGCATCTCGGCCTGTGCGGACGGAAGCCTCCTCGTGTCGCACAACGAGGGGAGGCTCTACCGGGTGACTCTCTCGGGCGAGGCAGCGAAGATCCTCGATACGTCGGTGCTGCAAACGGGAGCCGCCGATTTCGCGTACGTTCCGGGGGCGGGCTTGATCGTCGTTCCGACGTTCGGGAGCGGCACGGTCGCGGCTTATCGATGGGGCGAATGATCGTCTCCGGGGGCGTGCGCGGTCCTGCCGCGCCCCCGCGGCGCGGCGATTGCCCTCATTAAGGCTTCTCCGAAATGAGCTTCGCCTCCCGCGCGAGCGAAAAGGCGAGGCTCTGCGCCGCCTCTTCCATGGATTCTCCCGCGTAGCTGTCGGGAATCCACACATGGCACAGCACGTCGAGCGTCGCGGTATCCACGAGACGCAGGTATACGGCCTTCACCCGGATGACCGATCGATCCCGATCGTCGGGCGCCAAGTATACGTTGCCGACGAGAATCCCCTCGAGCCCGTAGTCCTCCCGCAGATGCTTCAAGGTTTCGAGGCTGACGAAGAAGCTGGTCCCCTCGTTCTCGGCTCGATCCGAGGGCGCCTCGACCGGCAGCTCTTTCAGCGTGAATCCCCGCTTGGACAGCTGCGCCGCGAGCATCGCCGTGAGGAGCTGGCTGTGCATCGTCGACACGAGCTTCGTTTCCGCCGGCGCCACGATATACAGACGATCGTCCGCCGACGCCGTCGTCGCCGGAAAGTACTTCGGCCGCTCGGTCGTCTGCACCCACTCCGCGGTGAGCAGCGGATATACCGCTATCCTCGTGGGAAGCCGCTCGACCCCCTCGACCGGCGTGACGGTCACCCGCTCTTGAGAGGTGAAGCAGCCGCATACCGTCGCCATCAGCAATAACAGAGCACATGTACCGTTACGCATATACACCTCCACGGGGCCGCGCGAGAGAATCGCGCGTCGGCTCATCGATATTTCCTGAAATTATATTGCTCGGCCAGCTTCGCCTTTTCCTCCGCCGGCAGAGAGGTGAAATAGCTCTTCCAGCCGGGGCAGAAGTCGATATGCCAGCGCCAGAGCCGCCCGATGAACGACTTGGGATTCTTGTCATGCCTGGCCCGCAGGCCGCAGTGCGCGCACGCTTTTTCGGCCATTCGCATCCTCCTTTGGAAAACGGCCGCCGCGCGGAGCGGCGGTCACGACGCCTACTTCTTCCTCACCTGTTTTTTTGCGGTTTTGATCATCCGCCCGAACTGCTTTTCGCGCTTCCGCTTCTCCGTATAGGACATTTGGTGGAACGCCGATTCCTTCATCAGCTTGACGTAATTCCGATACCGCTGTTCGTCCAATTCTCCGCTCCGGACGGCCTCGAGGATCGCGCAATCCGCCTCCGTGGTGTGCGTGCAGTTGCCGAATCGACACCCCGCGGAGCGTTCGCGAATATCGGAGAATCCGTCATCGATGCCGGCCACGTCGGCGATCATCCCCAGCTCTCTCATGCCGGGCGTATCGATCAGGAGCGCTCCGGTGCCGAGAACCGTCAGCTGCCGGTATGCCGTCGTGTGTCTTCCTCTCCCGTCCTTCTCGCGCACGGGATTGGTCTGAAAGCGCTCGTCGCCGAGGAGATGGTTGAGGAGGGTCGTCTTGCCCACCCCCGACGATCCGAGCATGCAGTACGTCTTTCCCTTCTCCAGGGCCTGCCGCACCGCAGCCAATCCGTCGGCGGTCCTGTTGCTGAACGCGATGACCCGCGCGTCGATACGATCCTGCCGGATCTCCTGGATTCTCTTCTCCCGATCCTCGGCGCTGACGAGATCGCACTTGCTGAGGAGAATGACCGGCTCGACGCGGCCTTCGGCGGCCATGACGAGATACCGCTCCATCCGGCGCAGATTGAAATTCGAATCGCACGACTGGACGATCAGGGCCCTGTCGATATTCGACGCGATCGCCTGGTAGTCGATCTTCTTGCCCGCTGTTTTGCGGCGCAGGAAGGTCTTTCGCGGAAAGAGCTCGTGAATGATCGCGAGCGTGTCGTCGTTGTAGTACCGGACGAACGCCCAATCCCCCACGCACGGGAGGTCGCGGCTCGAGTCGGTGGAGAACAGGAGCTTGCCGGTCGGCTCCGCCTGAATCTCCCCCTCCTCGTTCCTGACGAGATATCGGTCGCGGTCCACCCTCGTGATTCGCGCGACGTCGAAGTCCGGTCGCTGCGATTCCGCGCGCTTCTTTTCGAACCAATCGTCGAATCCGAGGTCCGCGAGTTCCATGCGGCGCTCTCCCTGCCTTGCCGGTGTCCGCTGCCGCGGCATCCGATAATTATATACTGCTGGAACCTTTCACCTATACAAAGCCTTGATCGAACTCCACGTCTTGCTCTCCACGACAAGAGGAGCCGAAGCGCACAATCGCAGAATGATATAGTC
>JBFYZJ010000240.1:0-2542 GCA_041309565.1 Candidatus Krumholzibacteriota bacterium | reverse complement strand
CGAATTCGAGCCTGCTTCTCCCCTTGTAGAGCGCCGCGATCTCGTCCATCGTCCGGCGCACCGGCACGCCGTCGATGCGGAGCACCTCCCATCCCGGCCGCACGCCCGCGGCGGATGCCGGCGAATCGGGGAGCACCGACGTCACGAGCACCGCGCCGTCCACGAGCCTGACGTTGAAGCCGCAGACGCCGAAGCCGGCGAGCGCGCTGTCCGTGCGCTCCCCCTCATAGTAGTCTTTCGGGATGAGCATGAAATGCGACTGGTTGAGAGGCGCGAGCATCTCCTCGATCACGCCGCGCGCCTCGTCGATCGTCGCGGCAGATTCCATTCGAGGCCTGAGTCCGTCGCGTATTCCCGTCCAGTCGAGCCCTCCGAGCGTGGAATCGGGGTACGTGTCCTTCACCGTTCGCCACACGAGATCGAACGAGGCGAGGTTGAGCTCGCGCTCGTCCCGGGAGCCGCGAGTTGAATCGCGCTGCGCCGCATGCGCCCCCGGGGCGCCTGCGACGAAAATGCATAGCGCAAAAAGAGCCGCTATCCGCTTCATTTTCATATAAATAAGTCCCTTCCCCGCGCAGCGCCCGGACGCGTGCCGGCGCTGATAATACTATACCCGCGCCGGGCGCCGAAGTGCCAAAAATGTGGATTTCCAGACCGGAACCTATTTAATTGAGGAGCGTATATCATTGCAAGCACCCGGCAATCGACAAACCCGCTCTCAGTCGGAGGAACCATGAATCGCCCCTCTCGTATTTTGCTCGGCGCGGCGCTCGCCGTCTTCGCGACGCTCGCCGTATTTCCCGGCCCCGCGACGGCGCAGCCCTCTCCCGAAACGGTCCGGCTCAACGTCGAGTCGTTCGAGTACGTCTGGAAGACGATCCGCGACCAGCATTTCGATCCGACGCTCGGCGGCCTCGACTGGCAGGCCGTGCACGACGAGCTGCTCCCGAAGGTTCAGAACGCGCAAACCGCCGAAGAGGCGCGCTCCGCGATGACCGACATGATCGGTCGCCTGCACCAGAGCCATTTCGCGATCATCCCCGCCTCGCTGTACGATAATATCGAGGCGCCGGCCAAGAAGGGGGACCGCGGCGGCAATACCGGTCTCCAGTTCCGCGTCATCGACGGCAAGGCGATCGTGACCTCCGTCGGGCCCGGCACGCCCGGCGAGCTCGCCGGCGTGCGCCCCGGCTGGGAGATCCGCTCGATCGACGGCGAGGAGCTTCCGCCGGTTTTCGAGCCGATCGCGAAGGAGTTCGAGGGCAAGCCGAGAAAAGACTACTACCTGTGGTCCGCAGTGCGCTCGAGGATCGGCGGCCCGATCGGCGACACGCTCACCGCCGTCTTCGTCGACGGGGAGAACCGCACGGCGGAGCGGACGATGATTCTCGTCGAGCCGCAGGGCAAGAAGGTCATCTTCGGCAACTTCCCGCCGTTCTACCTCACGTACCGGACCGACACGCTCGCCGACGGCATCGGCTATTTCACCTTCAGCGTCTTCTTCGATCCGGTGACGCTCATGCCGGCCTTCGGGAAGGCGATGCAGACATTCATGAACGCGCCCGGCGTGATCATCGACGTGCGCGGCAATCCCGGCGGGATCGGCGGCATGGGCATGGGGCTCGCCGGCTGGTTCGTCGAGGAGAAGAACTTGAACATGGGCACGATGCGCACGCGCACCGACACGCTGAAGCTCGTCGTCAATCCGCGCGCGAAGGTCTACAAGGGCCCCGTCGCCATCCTCGTCCACGGGCTCTCGGGCTCTTCATCCGAGATCTTCTCCGGCGGCGCGCAGGGGCTCCCGCGGGTCCGCATCTTCGGATCGCGGACTGTCGGCGCCACCCTCCCCTCGGCGGCCGAGCGTCTGCCGAACGGGGACGGATTCCAGTACGCCTTCGCGTCGTACATCTCGCGAACCGGCGTCGAGCTCGAGGGGGAAGGCGTGCATCCGGACGTCGAAGTTCGCCCGACGCGCGAGGCGCTCCTCGCGGGAAATGACCCCGCGCTCGAAGCGGCCATTGACTGGATACGCGAACAGCATTATAAAGGTAATTAATTCTCGATTCGAAACGGCCCGAACATCGGAGGTTCGAAAGCATGCATAGCAGGATGCGCATTGCGGCGTTCTCGATAGCGGCGATTGCGGTTCTCGTTCTCGCCCTCGGCGCGCAGGTGTCGTTCGCCGAGAAGGCGCCCAAGCCCGAGAAGATCCTCGACAAGTTCATCGAGGTGTCGGGGGGCGTCAAGGCCTACGACAAGCTCCAGAACAGCGTCGTGAAGGGATCGCTCGAGATCCCGGCGGCGGGGATCGCGCTCGAGGTGATCGCCTACTCGGCGAGGCCGAACAAGTTCTATTCGAAGGCCGAGTCCCCCGCGATCGGCTCGTTCGAGCGGGGCACCGACGGCACAATCTACTGGGAGAATTCGACGATGCAGGGAGCGCGGCTCCTCGAGGGAGCAGAGCTCACCGACGCGCTGCGCGACGCCAAGTTCGAGGGCATGGCATACTGGCGCTCCCTGCATCGTCGAATTCTCCCAGTAG
>JBFYZJ010000239.1:0-2533 GCA_041309565.1 Candidatus Krumholzibacteriota bacterium | reverse complement strand
AGCGGCGCAACTGCGGCGGGGTGGAGGACGCCCGCCTGCCCGACGATTTCTCGATCGATCTCGTGAGGTCGAAATACCTGAAGAGCGGCGCCTCGGATACGCTGAAGGGGAGCTTCACCTACGGCTGGCTCGCCGACGGGATCGGCTACCTGCATTTCGGCCACTTCAAGGCGGGCGCCGGGCCGACGATGCAGGCGCTCGACGCGGCGCTCGCGAAGCTCGCCGGCGCCCGGGCCATGATCGTCGACGTGCGCGGCAACCCGGGAGGCTCGGGCAAAACGGAGGAGTTCGTCGCGAACCGGTTCGCCGACCGCAAGCGGCACTACATGCAGACGCGGACGCGCTACGGCCGCAAGCACGACGACCTGTGGCCGGCGGAGTACAGCTTCGTCGAGCCCGCAGGCCCGGCGCAGTTCACGGGGCCCACGATCCTGCTGGCGCACCGCTTCAGCGCGAGCAGCGCCGACATCTTCGCGCTGGCCATGCGCGTGCTTCCCAACGTCACCTTCGTGGGGGATCTCACCGAGGGCGCCCTCTCCTCGCAGTTCCCGGATAAGATGCCGAACGGCTGGACCCTGTGGATCGCCTTCAAGGTTATTCATGACCTGAACGGCGTCTGCTGGGATGGAATCGGCGTGCCTCCGGACATTCGAATCGTGAACACTCCGGAGGACATCGCGTCGGGAAACGACCGCGTGCTGGAATTCGCCCTCGATCTGCTCGAGAAGGGGGCTCCCGCGCCGCAGGATGAAGCGGCCAGCCTGCGGAATCTCAGAATCTCGCTCGTGCGTCAGTACGCGAGCGACGCAAAGGAAAAGGGCGTCGAGGCGGCGGTCGCGGGGCTCGAACAGGCGCGCGCGAAGGGAGGCGACGCCTCGTTCTTCGGCCTCGACGAGGCCATGCAGACGGCCACCCGGTTCATCGGAAACAAGCAGTACGCCGAGGCGATCGGGCTTCTGCGGGCATGCCGGGAAGAGTTCCCCCCCCTCGCCTCCACCTATGCCATGCTCGCCCAATCGTATCTCGGCGCGGGGGACGTGGCCGCGGCCGAGGCATCCCTGAAAGAAGGCGAGAAATTCGAGCCGATGTTCTCCTGGGAGCAGTCGCTGGCCGAAAAGGCGAACACGGCGGTTCGCAAGGCGAAGCTCGGCTCCGCGGCGGACGTCGTGGGCAAGGAGCTCGAAGCCGGCGGGATTCCCGCGGCGGAGAAGGCTCTCAAGGAGCTTCTCGCGCGGCGCGACAAGGACGGCCCCGTATTCGACGAAGCCGACTTCAACGCCCTCGGCTACAAGCTGATGCAGGAGAAGAAGCTCGACGCCGCCGTGTACGTATTCGAGATGGGGACGGAGCTCTATCCCGATTCATGGAACGCCTACGACAGCTTCGGGGAGTGCCTGGCCACGGCGGGCCAGAAGGAACGCGCGATCGCGAGCTACCGCAAGTCTCTCGAGCTCAACCCGGGGAACGCCAACGGCCGCGCCGCCCTGCAGAAGCTGGAGGCGGGACAGTAGGAGCTGCATCGAAGCGCGGGTGGCGGCGATGAGGCACCCCGCACAGCGCCGTCACCTCACCGCGCCCGCGATCACCGGGTCGAGATCCTTGAACTTCGCGAGCCACGCGACGCGCTCGGCGCGCAGCGTCTCCGTGAACGCCGCGATCTCCTCGCTCTTGTAGAACTTGCTCGCGTCGTACCGGGCGAGATCGACGCCGGGCACCGATGCGGGCACCTCGTATCCCCACGTCTCGTCCTTCCGCCATTCGACGCGCGAGCGCGCGATCTCGCGGATGAACGCCGCCGAATCCTGAATCTTTATCTTCTGCCCGCCGAAGGCGCCCGTGTTGAGGAGGAAGCACTGCACGCGGGGATTCTTCTTGATGATGCGGTAGAAGAGATTCCCTTCCTCGCCCTCCGAGCCCACGATGAACGGATTCGTCCCGACCTCGCGCACCGACTGCCCCGCCTTCGTCGGATCGGCGGCCGACGTGATGATCGACTCGCCGAGCATGAAGAACGCCGCGGCCTGCTCCGGATTGAGCCGCGCCGCGGGGGGCACAATCGTGTCGCGCCGCGTGATGAAGAAGATGAGATCGACGCGGTCGAGATCGATCCGGTCGTCGGTGAAATCGAGCTCGCGCCGCACGACGATGCCGCGGCCATTGAGGCATTTCCCGTTCGCGCCGAACGCGTGATCGTACCGGAAGAAGTCGACGTCGAGCGTTTTCGGATCGGTGTAGACGTTCTCGAGAACGGCCGACGGGCTGATCGCCCCGGCGTAGAGGAGAGGCTGCCCCTCGGGCTCGAGCCCCTCGGTCTTGATATATGCGTTGTCCTCGGTGCCGAACGCGGCCCCGTCCTCCGTCATGACGAAGAAATCGTCCTGCCGGATGACGACCGTCTCCTTCTTCGCCGGATCGAGCCAGAAATGGTGAACCGAGAGCGTCGTCTTCCCCGTGCCGCTGAGGCCGAAGAAGAGGGCGCCCTTGTCCTCGAGCTTCTTCGCCTTCTCGTCGAAGGCGCGGATCACCTTGCCGC
>JBFYZJ010000238.1:0-5104 GCA_041309565.1 Candidatus Krumholzibacteriota bacterium | reverse complement strand
CGATCATGATGGACACCGGGAAAAATATGAAAGAGACCATTTCAGACGTGGAATTGAACCTTCCTATGGGTTCTCCCTTTCCCGTTATCGCGGCCCACAGATGCGCCACGACAAAGACCAGCATGAAGACGAGGCTCAGCGATCCCCAGATTCTCGCGATCCAGCGGATAATCATCGTCCCGCGTGTGTCAGCAGTCATGCGACACCATCCTTCGCGTTTGAGCGGACATCCGCTCGCGATCGCTCCGATGTCTGTGAATAAGTGATTGGAGTGTACCACTCGTTTCGATCGAAAGAAATACAATTCTACACGACGAAGCCCCCTCCGAGGATCCGGAGGGGGCTTCGCGTCTATCGCTTCGCCGCGCGGCGAGCTCCGCCGCGCGCGTCACCGTTCAAGCGCAGCCGTCTACGGCGTCCGGCGTCTCACTGACCCGCCCCGAGCGCCTTCTCGATGCTCGCCGCGAGCTTCTCGCCGCGCAGGTCCTCGCCCCACGCCGCGATCTGGCCGTCTCGTCCCACGAGGAAGGGCGCCGGGATGCTGCCGACGAAGAACGCCTTCCCGACCTCGGTGTCCCACCCCTTCTCCTCGTAGACGTGGCGCCAGTTCATGCCGAGCGAGGCAACCGAGTCGCGGTACGCTTCCTTCGTCAGACGGTCGGGGAAATCGAGCGAGATCGAAACGATCTCGAGCCCCTTCGGATGATACTCACCGTACGCTTTCACGAGGCCGGGGAGCTCCGCGCGGCACGGCGGGCACCACGTCGCCCAGAAATCGATGAGGAGCACCTTGCCGCGGTATTCGGCGAGGCCGACGCGCTTGCCGTCGAGGTCCGGCGCGCCGATCTCGACCGGCCAGAGAACGGTCGCCGCGCCGTTCTCGAGACGCGTCGAGAGCACGCGGCGCACGCGGTCGTCGCCGGGGAACTTCGAGATCACGGAGCGGAGCGCCTGCCCGAAACCGCTCTTGTCGGCGCCCGGGGCCATATTCGCATTGACTACCCTGAGCGCCTGCGCGCCGCCGTAGTAGTCGGAACCTTCGGCGACCTTCGAGAGATACGACGCCGCCTGCTTGAAGGCGTCCGCGCAGCGCTTGTCGTCCTTCGTGTACTTGAGCGAGAGGGCCGTGGCGGCCATATAGTTGGCCTCGTCGGCTCCCGTGTCGGCCGGGGCGCCCTTCAGGTAGCCATCGACCTCGTGCACGACGAGATCGCTCACCGCTCCCCATCCCGGCGAGTATGGCGACTGGAGCCGCATCGAGGTCCGCACGCGCTCGAGGCCGTCGTCGAACGTCGAATCCCCCGCCTTCAGCGCCTTGAGCGCGGCGAGGTACCGGCCGGCATTCGCCGCCTGTTCCGAGATGAGCTGTGACGAGGTCCAGAACTCGCGATTCCCGTAAATGAGCCTATCCTGCCCCTTCTTCCACGCGTCGAGCGATTCGACCGTCGTGAAGGTGTCGGCCGGGCCCGTGTATTCCGGGAGCCCCTTGGAGAGATGCGCCGTCCCCTTTTCGTAGTTGGCGCGCGAGCGCGCGAGGAGATCCTTCATGCGCGGATCGTCCTGCAGCGCCTGAAAATCGGTGTCCTCCGCGAGGTAGTCGGGCATGTCCATGCCCCTGTCGACGATGCTCGCGAGGCGCTTGAAGGCCTCGTCCTTGTTCCCCATGCGCGCATAGCCGCACGCCGCGTTGTAGTCGGGAGTCAGCGCGGCCGGCATGAGCTTGGCCGCCTCGTCGAACTTCGCTGTGGCGCCCGCGAGGTCCTTCGCGTCGAGGAGCTCGTAGCCCTGTCCCATGAGCTCCTGCGCCTTCGCGATGACCGAGTCGGCGTAGTAGGTCGGACCCGCCGTCTTGGGTTGCTTCTTGGAGCAGGCGCCGAAGGCGAGAAGCGCCGCCAGCGCGCATACGCCGGTGATCGAAAAACGGAGCGAACGGTTCATGGTGTTCCTTTCTATGAATGAGTTCAGGGAACCTGCGTTACCGATTGCATTCTTATACCGCAGGCCGGGGCGCGGCGCCAGTTTTTCTTTGACAGAACGGGCTTCTGCCTCCTATAATGGTGAGCCTTGATTCTTGAATTACAACAACATACGAAGGAAGGACCCGCATGCTGAATTACGACCTCAGCGAGGAGCAGCAGATACTTCGCGATTCCGTCCGCGAGTTCGCCGAGAAGGAGATCAAGCCGGTCGCCGAGCATCTCGACGAGACGGAGGAGTTCTCCCTCGATCTCGTGAAGAAGATGGCGGAGCTCGGCCTCTTCGGAATGTTCGTCTCGGAGGAGTACGGCGGGAGCAACGTCGGCTACGTCGCCTACGTCATCGCCGTCGAGGAGCTCGCCCGCGTGGACGGCTCGGCCGCGGCGACGGTGGCGGCGGCGAACTCGCTCGGCATCGGCCCGATCTTCTACTTCGGAAACGACGAGCAGAAACGTGAATGGCTCCCGCGGCTCTGCCGCGGCGAGGCGCTCGCCTCATTCGGCCTCACCGAGCCGAACGCCGGAAGCGACGCGGGCGGAAGCCAGACGACGGCCGAGCTCAAGAACGGCGAATGGATCATCAACGGGAGCAAGATATTCATCACGAACTCCTCCTCCCCGATGTCGGAGATCATCATCGTGCAGGCGAAGACGGGCGAGCGCGCGCCGGGCAAGAGCGAGCTCTCCTGCATCCTCGTCCCGAACAAGACCCCCGGCGTCACGACGAAAACGATGCACGGGAAAATGATGTGGCGCTCGTCCAACACGGGCGAGCTCTACTTCGACAACGTCCGCGTCCCCGAGAAGAACCTCGTGGGAAAGCGCGGCGAGGGATTCAAGCAGATGCTCTCGACGCTCGACCGCGGCCGCCTCGCGATCGCGGCGATGGGGCTCGGCGGCGCGCAGGGCGCCTTCGAGCTCGCGCTCGCCTACGCGAAGGAGCGGCGGCAGTTCGGCAAACCCATCTCGAGTTTTCAGGCGATCGCGTTCAAGCTCGCCGACATGGCGATGGAGATCGAGGCCGCCCGCAGCCTCCTCTACAAGGCGTGCTGGCTCTGCGAGCAGAAGCGGCACTTCGGCAAGGAGGCGGCGATGGCGAAGCTCTACTGCAGCGAGGTCATGAGCCGCGCCGTCAACCAGGCCGTGCAGATTCACGGGGGATACGGCCTCATGCGCGAGTACCAGATCGAGCGCTTCTACCGCGACCAGAAGCTCCTCGAGATCGGCGAGGGAACGAGCGAGATCCAGCGCATCGTGATCGCGCGCCAGCTCGGGTGTCTCGAATAGCGGAGGCGAATGATGGACATCATCGAAGAAGGAAAGGGCGAGCTCCTCGGCTTTCACGATCCCGACGAACAGCGCGCATGGATCGCCCTGAACAAATCGACCGCCCTCGTCGACAAGCGGATGACGGTGGCGGAGGCCGTCGAGAAGTTCATCCCGGACGGCTCCTACATCGCCTCGGGGGGCTTCGGCCACATCAGGGTCGCGATGTCGGTCATCTACGAGATCATCCGGCGCAAGCGCCGCAACCTCGCCATCGCCGGCAAGACCGCCGTGCACGATTTCGACGTCCTCATGGGGGCCGGCTGCATCGCGAAGTGCGAGACGGCCTACTCGTTCGGGCACGAGCTGCGCGGCCTCTCCCCCGCCTCGCGGCGGGCCGTCGAATCGGGGCGCGTGAAGGTCGTCGCCGAGACGTCGAATGCCGGCTACCAGTGGCGCTTCCTCGGCGGCATGATGGGAGTGCCGTTCATCCCCGCGCGGAACCTCCTCGGCACGGATACGCTGAAGTATTCGTCAGCGAAATCGGCGATCGATCCGTTCACCGGAAAACCGGTCGTCCTCATCCCGTCGGCCAATCCGGACGTCGTCCTCATGCACGTGCCGCGCTGCGACAAGTACGGAAACTGCCAGATCGACGGCATCCTCATCATGGACTACGAGCTCTCCCGCTCGGCGCGCCGCCTCATCGTGACGACGGAGGAGATCGTCGACGAGGAGGAGATCCGGAAGGCCCCGTGGCGCACCGTGATCCCCTACATGTACGTCGACGCCGTGTGCGAGGTCCCCTTCGGCTCGCACCCGTGCCAGATGCCCTATCTCTACTTCTTCGACGAGGAGATCATCGGCGAATGGCTCGCCCTCTCGAAAACGGACGAGGGCGTCAACGAATTCTTCGACAAGTACGTGTTCGGCGTGAAGGATTTCAACGAATATCTCGAGCGCGCCGGCGGCTCGGCGAAGCTCGAGCACCTCAGGCGCGTCGAGCGCCTCGAGGAGCAGATGCGCGCGCCGTGGCTCAAAGGGAAAAAGGAATAGCGAGGATCATCGATGGCGGAAACGAACGGCTATACGGAGAACGAGCTCCTCATCTCGGTCGCCTCGAAGCTGCTCGAGGACAACACCTCCGCGCTCGTGGGCACGGGGCTCCCGATGCTCGCCGGCATGCTCGCGCAGAAGACGCACGCCCCGGGCCTCCTTCTCATCTTCGAGGCGGGGGGCATCGGCGCCCAGATGCCGACGCTGCCGATCTCGGTCGGGGACTCGCGCACCTTCCACCGCGCCGTCGCCGCCTCGAGCATGCACGACGTCATGTCCTTCGCGCAGGCCGGCTACGTCGACTTCGGATTCCTCGGCGCGGCGCAGCTCGACAAGCACGGCAACATCAACACCACGGTCATCGGCGACCACGACCATCCCAAGGCGCGCCTGCCGGGAAGCGGCGGCGCGAACGACGTCGGCTCCTTCACGCGCCGCACAATCATCATCATCCGCCAGGACAAGCGGCGGCTCGTCGAGAAATGCGACTTCGTGACGACCCCCGGCTATCTCGACGGCGAGGGAGCGCGCGAGCGCGCGGGGCTCCCGAAGAACACGGGGCCCTACCGCGTGATCACGCAGCTCGGCGTCTTCGATTTCGGCGGCAAGAACAAGACGATGCGCCTCATCGCCCTGCATCCCGGCGTAACGGTGGCCGACGTCGAAGCCGCGACCTCCTTCGAGATCGAGGTCGCCCCGAAGCTCGACACGACCGTGCCCCCCACGGCCAAAGAAATCGAAATTCTTCACAGGGAGATCGACCCGGCCGGGATCGTGCTCAAGAAGTAAACTATTTATTACGCATG
>JBFYZJ010000237.1:0-3831 GCA_041309565.1 Candidatus Krumholzibacteriota bacterium | reverse complement strand
TTCCTTGATTGTCGGGAGGCTTGATTTGAGGTCCGCCGGGATAGCGCGAGTGAGCCTGTATTCGCTGACCCCGATCGGCGCCTTCATATTACGGAGCGCGTATTCGGCGATAAGCTGCTTTCGCGTCTTGCAGAGAATGATACCGATGCTCGGATTGTCGCCCGGATGACGGAATTGGACGTCCACGGCGGAGAGGTAGAAATTCATCTTTCCCGCGAATTCCGGTTTGAACGGCTCCATCTTCAGATCGATGACGACAAAGCAGCGCAGGCGCAGATGGTAGAAGAGGAGATCGATATAGAAATCTTCGCCCTCGACCTGGATGCGGCATTGACTTCCGACGAAGGCGAAACCGACGCCGAGCTCCAACAGAAATTTGCGGATATGCTCCAGCAGGCCGCGCTCCAGTTCTCGCTCCGCGGCCTCATCGGACAGTGATAGGAAGTCGAAGATATATGGGTCTTTGAGGGCCTGTTGCGCAAGATCGGATTGAGGCGACGGCAACGTCTCGGCGAAATTCGTAACGGCCTTTCCCTGACGTTCGTAGAGGCCGCCTTCAATTTGGTGAACGAGAACAGCTCGACTCCAACCGTGCTCGACTGTTTTCCGGGCATACCATAGGCGCGCTGCGCGATCTTTAATCCTCTCGATGAGAACGACGTTATGAAACCAGGGAATTTGTCCAGCAACCTGCTGGACAATTGCCTCATCGGGATACGCTGCGGCAAACGCCCGCATATAGAGCAGATTCGCGCGAGAGAATCCCCTCATGTCCGGGAATGCTCGGCGCAGATCTCGAGCCAGACGATCGACCACGCGAGCGCCCCAGCCTTCGGACTCCTGCCGCTGCATTATTCGGCGGCCGATATCCCAGTAAAGCAAGACAAGTTCCCGATTGACGGCGAGGGCGGCTTTGACACGGGCATTCCGGATGCGCTCCTTTAGGCCTTCGAGAAAAGGACCGTAACCGGATGGCGTCCGGTTTCTATGCTGCAGTGTTGGCTTCTTTGTCGGCACTCGTTTCTGTGGCAGGGAAACCTCTTTCTTCGCTCCCATTCCCCAACCTCCTCACCCCAAAGGTTTCTCCGAGGCCCCCCACGGACCGTCGTATTGTATCGCGGCGAATTCATCGAAGCAACGAATTTGTCTCCAATGCTAATACCGGGTGTATTAGCTCGGCAGCGGATCGGCGCGGGAGCGCACCAATAGACGCTCTTCCGTGAGGCCCTGCAATCCCTTTTCATTCGCCCAACTTTCTGGTAGGATTCGCGTAGTCTTACATCGAACCTATTCAGAAGGGAGCCCGCCATGAAATCGCGTTTCCTTTTCCTGTTCATCGTCATGCTCGTCGCGGCCGTTTCGATCGCCGCGATCGTGCCGGCGCCGTTCGCGCCGATGGCCCCCGCCGCGAAAACCTCGGCCGAATACATCGCCGAGGCGCAGACGCTCGTGAACGGCGGGAAGCTCGCCGAGGCCGTCGCGCTGCTGCAGGAGGCCGCGGCCACGCATCCGCAGAGCGCCGAGGTCTTCGCCACGCTGGGATCCTACGTCGGCCAGACGGCCGGCCAGCAGGGCGCGAACTACGCCGAGGCGATGCGCCTCGTGACGGAGAGCTACGGCTACCTCGACAAGGCGGTCGAGCTCGGCCCCGAAAATCCCCTCGGCTACTTCTACCGCGGCATGATGAGCGTGAACATGCCGGTCTTCCTCGGGAAGCTCCCCGCCGGCATCGCCGACATGAAGAAGGTCCTCGAGATCCGCGAAAAGGCTCCCGCCGCCGTTTCGCCCGAGATGCTGGTCGCCGTGCACGCGATGCTCGGGAGGGGCTACGAAGCGGCGGGCAATCCGACGGACGCCCGCGCGAGCTACGAGATGGTCCTGAAGCTCGCGCCGGGAACGGAAACCGCGAAAGCGGCCGAGACGCGCCTCGCCGCCCTCGCCCCGACCGTCAAGAAGGTGTGGCCGCCGTTCCTTACGCCGCGGCCCGACGATCCGGCCGACATCGCTGCGCTCAAGAAGAGCATCGAGTCGGCGCCGACGAACGCCGCGCCGTACCTCGATCTCGCGCGGGCCTATATCGCGGCCAATCGTCTCGAGGACGCGCGCGGGACGCTCCACGCGCACAACGAGGTCGATCCCAAGAATCCCGAGGCCTACCGGCTCCTCTTCGAGACGGTCGGCGCGCTCGCGCAGGTGGGCTACGACCCGAAGATCGCCGAGGACACGCGCTACCGCACGACCCTCGCCTTCGAGGCGATGAGCGCCGCCGAGAAGATGGTCGAGCTCGCCCCGAGCGACGTCGCCGCGCGCCTCACCCGCGGCGTGACGGGCGTCTCGATGCCCTTCTTCGTAGGCAAGTTCGATCAGGGCGTGGCCGATCTCGAGTACGTCCTCGAGAACACGAAGTCCGCCGCCGACAGCGCGCAGGCGATGTACTGGCTCGGCGCCGCGCGCATGCGGCAGTCGATGCGCTACTGGCTCGACGTGGCGACGAAGTACCCCGCGAGCGACGAGGCGAGGCTCTCGCTCGACGCGATGAAGCCGGTCGAGATCCGTCTCGATTTGGCGAAGCTCGTTCGCCCCGCCGTCGTCATCGACTTCGTCCTCGGCTTCCGCGACGAGCTCGCGCCGCAGACCGCGATCTGGATCGAGGACGCCGCCGAGAAGCACGTGAAGACCGTCATGGTCACCGGATTCGCCGGGCACGTGAAGGGCAAGCAGGTCACGCTCCCCGTCTGGGCGGCGGTCTCGAATTTCGAGGGCGCGGACGCTGTGACGGGCGCGAGCATCGACGTCGGGCACTTCATGTACGCGTGGGACTGCACGGACGCCGCCGGCAAGCCGGTGAAGCCCGGCACGTACACGGTGAAGGTCGAGGTCGCCCACTGGCCGAGCAATCGCTACCAGCTCGCCGAGACGACGATCGCCGTGGGAAAGAAAGAAGCGGCGTCCCGCGTCGAGGAGGGGGACTACATTCCCTCCCTCGTCGTGACGTACTATCCGAAGTAGGGAGCGCCGGGCCGCGCAGCGGCTCAAATGCATGGAAGCGACCTTCGAAAGAACGATCGATGCGCTCGACGGGCTCTTCGCCTTCGTCGAGCGGTTCGCCGCCGAGCAGGCGCTCGACGAGTCGGCGCTCTACGCCGCGAACCTCGCCGTCGAGGAGCTGTTCACGAACCTCGTGAGGCACAACGCGGGGGGGACGCGGCGCATCGAAGTCGATATGGAGGTCGCGGACGACCGTTTGACCATACGCCTCAAGGACTTCGACGTCGATCCGGTCGACCTGTCCGGAGAGGCTCCCCCCGACGTCAGCCTCCCCCTCGAGAAACGGCAGCCCGGGGGGCTCGGGATGCATCTCGTCAGAACTCTTTTCGATTCGCTCAGTTACGACTACCGGGACCGCACCCTCAGCGTCACCGCGGTCAAGAATCTGGAGGATTCGCATGTTTGAAGCGAGCCGCGCCTCGGCAGCACTCATCACCTTCATGGGAAGGCTCGACGCCTCTCAGGTTGACAAGGCCAGAATGGTTCTTGACTCGGTAACTGAATCATGTACAATCGATTTCAGTGAGCTCGACTACATCTCGAGCGCGGGACTGGGGATTCTCCTCTCGACACAAAAGCGTCTGAGCGAGTCCGGGAACGGCCTGACGATATCGGGCATGAACCGGCATATAAGGGAGATTTTCCATATCGCGGGGTTCGAAATCGTATTCAAGATCGTGTGAGCCCGCCCTCGAGTGCCGCTTTTCAACCAACTTTCGCCTACTCTCATTGTAGTACCTGCAGACAGAGACAGGATCGTACGGAATGGCCGAGAAGCTCGAC
>JBFYZJ010000236.1:0-3398 GCA_041309565.1 Candidatus Krumholzibacteriota bacterium | reverse complement strand
GGGCCCTCGCGAGCGGCGGCAGGGGTGCCCGTGATCCCGTCGAGCATTTCGCCGAGCGGTACGGCCGCGCCGAGCCCGTGGACGCGGAGACGCTGCGCGGCTATTTTTCGCGCATCGCCGCGCTCTTTCGGAAGCGGGGATACCGCGTCATCCATCAGGAAGGCCCGGCGGGCATCGCGTTCGCCGCGGTCACGGGACGGATGCGCTCGCCGGGGACCATGCTCTTCCACGTCGGCATTCTCGTGATAACGATCGGCGGCATCATCGGCAGCTACGGCGGTTGGCGCGAGATGATATACGTGCGGGAGGGCGCGTCCGTCCCCTTCCCGCGGGACAGCTCGCTCTCGATCCACGTCGATGATTTCGAAATCCTGATGACGGAGCGCGGCGACATCAAGAGCTTCATGTCGACTGTCTCGGTCGCCGACGCGCGGGGCGTCGCCGTCGCTTTCGGCGTTATCGAGGTGAACCATCCGATGAAGGTCGGCGCTCGCCGCATCTTTCAGAGCGAATACTCCATCGACGACGACGAGTTCGATGCGGCCCGCATCGAATACACGCTCCGGGAGAGCGACAAGCGGGGCTCGTTCGATCTCACCGCAGCCGCCCCCGCCGTGTTCGACAGCGGCCGCGCCGACGTCACGGCGCTCCGCTTCCTTACCGATTTTCGGATGGGTTCCGGGGGGCCGTTCTCGGCGAGCCCGTATCCCCGGAATCCGGCTCTCGAAGTCGAGGTGGCCCACGGGGGGGACACGGAGCGCGGATGGCTCTTTCTCTACCACCGCGGCTTCAACAAGCGATTCATCGCGCCCGTCGACCTCGTGCTCGCGCGCGTCGAGCCCGTCTACTACACGGGGCTCGAGGTGAGCTCGAATCCCGGAACGGGGGCCCTCATCGCGGGCTTTATCCTCGCCACGCTCGGGCTGCTCCTCATGTACGCCTGCAATCCGCGCGCGGTGAAGGGATTCGCCCGCCCCGACGGCATCGTCGTGGCCGCCGGCGAGCACCGGTGGCGGGCGAGCTTCGAACGGGAATTCGCCGATATTCGCGAGTCGATTCGCCGCGAGCTCGATCAAGGAGGTGGCGAGGCATGACGTCCGCGCCGGACACGAGACTCTTCTGGCTGTCGTTCTGGCTGTATCTCGCCGCGTTTCTCGTCTTTTGCGCCTATGCCGCCATCCGCAGGCGCGGCGTCGGCATCACGGCGACGTCGGCGTTCCTCGCCGCGTTCGTGCTGCAAACCGCGGGGCTCGCGGCGCGGTGGATCGCCACGGCGCATCCTCCCTTCTCGACGATGTACGAATACGCCGTGACGATGTCGTGGGTGGTGGCTCTTTCGTTCATCGTCGTCATGGCCCGTTTCCGCCGCATGGCGCTCGGCGTCGTCGTGTCCCCCGTGCTGCTCATCGTTCTCGTCATCGCCTCGCTCCTGCCGAAGGAGGCGTCGAAGCAGCTCATGCCGGCGCTCCAGAGCTACTGGTTTTACATCCACGTGACGCTCGCCGCGTGCGCGGAGGGCGCGTTCATCGTGGCCGCCGGCGCGGGGATCGTCTACCTGCTCCGCCGGGGCGCGGAGGGGGCGGGGCGGAGCGTGCTCCCTTCGCGCGATCTGCTCGAGGAGATCGTCTCGCGATCGCTCCGGATCGGCTATCCGCTCTTCACGATCGGCGCGCTGTTCGCCGGCGCGATCTGGGCCCAGTACGCGTGGGGAAGATTCTGGAGCTGGGATCCCAAGGAGACGGGCTCGCTCGTCCTCTGGCTCTTCTACACCCTCGTGCTCCATCAGAACGTGCGCGGCGCATGGCGCGGCAAAACGCTCGCGATCCTGTCGATCGTGGGGCTCGCGATCGCCATCATCTCGTTCCTCGGGAATCTCTTCTTCGGTGGGCTGCACGCGTACATCTGACGCGCCGCGCGCGGGGGCTACCTGATCAAGAGGATCTTCCGCTCGACGCGCAGCTTGCCGGCGCGGGCAAGGGCGAAGTAGACGCCGGGAGCGAGCGCGCGGCCGGCGCCGTCCGTTCCGTCCCACGAGATCCGGTGCGCGCCGCGCGCGACCGGCCCCGACAACAGGCTTCTCACCCGGCGCCCGCTCGCGTCGTAGATCGCCACGCTCACCGCGCACGGCTCGGGCACGGAGAGCTCGATGCTCGTCGAGGCGCCGAACGGATTCGGGGCTGCCGCCATGGCGAGACGGACATCGGGCGGGGGAGGCGGGGCGTCGCCGCCGTCCGCCGTTCCGTTCGAGGGATCGATGTATTCACGGTAGTAGATCTCCTGATTACCGTCGCGCGAGTCGACCCAGGCGAGGTGGAGATTCCGGTTCGGTCCCGCGATGAGGCACGGGAGCTCCGATTTTCCGGCGGCGTTCGTGATGCGGATCGGGCCCGTCCAGGCGCCGGCGACGCGCCGCCTGAAATAGATCTCCGAGTTCGCGCCGGTCTCGCTCCGCCAGTAGGCGAGCACGGCCTCTCCGTCCGCGGCGGCGATGCTCGGGTGATAATGCGTCGTCGCTTCCGCGGTGAGCGGCATCTCGTCTTCCCAGCCGGCCGGTCCGCGCCGCCGGTAATAGATCTGCTCGAACGATCCCCGCTTGTCGATCCAGGCGACGTGCACGAATCCGCTGTCGTCGACCGCGACGCTCGGCCGCATGGCGTTGTTCCCCGGATCGGTGAGGAGCTCCTCGTCGAGCCAGATGCCTCCGGACCGCTCGCGATGGTAGATCTTCCCGACGAGCGTGTCCTCCCTCGTGTCCCACCACACGACGTGGAGCGAGCCGCCGGGGCCGGCGTCCATCGACGGGACCATGCGGTTCCCCGTCGCGACGTTCGTGAGCGGCATCGCCGCCGTCCATGCATTGCTTCTCCGGGAGCGATAGTGGATCTGGAGGTTGCCCGAGACGTCCTCCTCCATGTAGACCATGTGCAGGGTGTCCGCCTCGGGAGCGAGCGCCGATCCAAACGATTCTCCCGCGGTGCTCGTGACCCGCTGATCGTCGTCCCAAACGCCGGCCCACGTGTTGTGATAGATTTCCTTGTTGCCGTCGCGCTCGTCGTTCCACGCCAGATGCAGCCATCCTTCGCCGTCGACCGCGAGGTTCGGCCTCGCCGAGTATGCGGCGTCGTTCGTGACGCGCTCGTCGGCGCTCCAGACTGCCCCGATTCTCATCTTATGGTAGATTTCGAAGTTCCTGTCCCGTTCGTCAAGCCAAACGACGTGAATATTCCCGTTGAGGTCAACGGCGAGCCATTTCGCGTTGTTGGGAGCCGCGAAGGAGGTGGCGTCGTCGCTCGTCAGGCGCACTTCGGGCTGCCAGCCCGCTTGAAGCTCCGCCCGCGCATCTGAAAAAACAAGCGAGATGATCGCCGTAACCGATATTAGTATAATAAAATAGAAAT
>JBFYZJ010000235.1:0-4096 GCA_041309565.1 Candidatus Krumholzibacteriota bacterium | reverse complement strand
CAAGCCCGATGTAGTTGTGGTGAGGCACTTGCTGGCCATGGATCGAACTCGAGAAGTTCTCGATCTCGTCAGGCAATGGACGGACCAGGACACAACTCGCCTGACCTATAAACGCGCAACTCAGATTCGCGGATTTGCGATGGTTGCGACGGGGGATTTCAAGGGGGCGCAGAGCGCCGCGGAGATACTCCTCAATTCGGAGGCGGAATGGGGAGGCAGCGCATCCTTCGTCGCACGTCAGATCCTGGCGGAGGCGGCTCTTGCGGAGCACAATCCCGATGCTGCTCTTGATGCTCTTGCCGCGATGAAGCGGCAAGGTGTTCCAATCGGCGGCCATGTCGATATTGACTATCGGACCGATTTGGCGAGGGCTTATCGAATGGCCAGCCGACTGGATGAGGCCGCCGGGGTGCACAAGGAGATGCTCCGGATCTACGGCGGCCACGCACTCTCGCACTACGAGCTTGGTCAGATCTACGAGGAGATGAAACGCCCGGCTGACGCGAGGAAGGAATACACGAAGTTCCTCGAGATGTGGTCGGAAGCGGATGAGGGCCTGCCCCAGCTCGTGGATGCGCGGAAGCGGCTTGCGGCTCTGTAGAGAGCCAACAAGGAAATCGTATGATCGGCCAGACGATCTCACATTACAAGATTCTCGAGAAACTGGGCGAGGGCGGCATGGGTGTGGTCTACAAGGCCGAGGACCTGACCCTTGGCCGGACCGTGGCGCTCAAGTTTCTGCCGCCTGACTCCGTTGCCCGCGAGGAAGACCGGGCTCGGCTCGTGCACGAGGCCCGTGCCGCCGCTGCGCTCCTTCACCCGAACATCTGTCCCATCCACGAGATCTCCGAAGCCGAGGGCCGGACGTTCATCGCCATGGCCTGCATCGAGGGACGAAGCCTGAAGGATCGGATCGACGACGGGCCCCTCCCGCTCGATGAGGCGCTCTCGCTCGCCCGGCAGTTGGGGGACGCCCTGGCCTCGGCTCATGCCAAAGGCATCATCCACCGTGACATCAAGCCCGCGAACATAATGCTGACCGCCGAAGGCCGGCCGATGCTGATGGACTTCGGTCTCGCGAAGGTCTCTGGGACGACGAAGCTGACGCGGACGGGGACGACGATGGGGACGGTGGCGTACATGTCGCCGGAGCAGGTGCAGGGGAGGGAGGCGGATCATCGGAGCGACATCTGGGCGCTCGGCGTGGTGCTGTACGAGATGGTGTCGGGGAGGGCGCCGTTCGGGGGAGACTACGAGGCGGCGATGCTGTACTCGATTCTCAATGAGGATCCCGAGCCTCTCGCGGTGGAGGGTGGTGATATCCCCGCAGGGCTCGATGGGATAATTGCGAAGGCGCTCGCGAAGGATCCGGGTCACAGGTATCAGGGTGCCGCCGAGCTCGTCGCCGATCTCGATGCACTTGCCCGTGATAGCGAGGCGCTGCCCGCGGGCAAGGCGGTGCCCGCGAAGGGGCTCAAGCGGCAGTGGCGCCGCTGGCGTCCATGGCAGCGGGCGGCGGCCGCAGGCGCGGCGTTGGCGGTGATCGCCGGATTTCTCTGGCTGGTTGTGACGATCTGGAGTGGCCAAGAGGGGACGATCGACTCCATTGGAGTTCTGCCGCTCGTGAATCTCTCAGGCGATTCGGAGAAAGAATATTTGGCTGAAGGAGTGACGGAGCAGCTGAACACGAAGCTGGGCGCCGCAATGGGGACTCAGGTGCGAGTGGTGTCGCAGCAGACGATGAGACAGTTCAAGGACAGCAAGGAGTCCATGCCTGAAATCGGTCGAAGAATCCGGGTGAAGGCGTTGGTTGAGGGATCGCTGATTATCACGGGTGATCGCGTGCAGATTATGGTCAAGCTCATCGACGCGGCGAAGGACAGGATCATCTGGTCGGAACCGTATGAGGGCTTGGTTTCCGATATTCTCAACCTGCAGTCGGAAATCGTGCAAACGATCGGAACAAAAGTCGGCGTGCGTTTGACGGATGATGCCCGCGCTGAGCTCGCTCGTCGCGAAGCGGTCGACCCGCGCGCGTATGAGGCTTTCTTGAGAGGCAGATATCTTGTGAACATGGGAACGGTCGAAAGCCTGAAGTCCGGGATCGAAAAATGCAACGAAGCTCTGCGGATCGATCCGCACTATGCGGCGCCGTGGGCTGTCCTTGTGGATGCTTATTTCTTTCTCATCCAGGTTGCATCGCTGCCGGACCAGGAACTGAAGGGTCTCGTGCAGCAGGCGGGGCGTAGGGTGGAGGAGGTAGCCCCCGGTTCGTGGGTTGCGGAGTACATTCTTGCGAACATCGCATACGATGAATGGGATTGGGAAGCGGCAGGCCGCCATTTTGAACGGGCCTTGCGCCTCAATCCCAACGAGGCCGGTGTTCATCTCATCTATGGCCAGTACCTCATGAACGTTAACCGAAAGAAAGAGGCCCTGGAGCATATCATCAAGAGTTATCAGCTCGATCCTCTCTCGGCGTTTGTGGCCGCGAACGTTGGATTTCAACTCTGGGGGCTGAAAAGGTACGATGAAGCTTTTCATCAAGCCGAGGAGGCCCTTCTTCTCGATAAGAACAACTGGGTGGCACATTGGCTCAAGGGGGCAATATATATCGACACCGGGCGCTATCGTGAGGCGGTGGTGGAAATCGAAAACTCGCGGCGATTATTGGGCGTCCCCGGTTACGCTGTTGCGGGCCATCTCGGCTACACGCGTGCGAAGCTCGGCGATCGCTCGGGCGCCGAAGCGCTGGTCAAAGAGCTCGAGGAAAATAGTGTGCAGCAAAGGGTCGACCCCGTACTTGCCGCGACCATCTACGCCGGATTGGGACGCACGGATGAGGCGTTCGCCTCGCTGGAAAGTGGCTTTCGCGAGCGGAGCACTACGCTCATTACATTGCTGAGCCGTAACTGGCCCGGCTGGCGTGAACTCGAGAACGACCCGCGTTTTGCCGATCTGATGCGACGCACAGGATTATACCGCTACTATTCTTCCCGCATCTGACGATTCCTAGAGCCGCATTTCAAGTCCGAACCGTATGGCCATCGGCGACTGGTAGGCGAGGGGCTGACCATAGGTAGGATTCGCATCGGTCTGGTTCCCCTCCGAGTCAACATTGAAATAGTGAGCCTGATCGTAGGTGACGGCTTTTCGCTGGCTACCGATGTGCAGGAAATCCACGGAGAGTCTCGGGTGCTTATGACTGCCTGCGAACACAGGCAGCTCGTAACTGATGCGCATATTTAAGTCCCAGATCGAAGGCGTACGCCCCGCCGTCCCCCTTTGTTGCAGGAACACCATCTGCGGGTATCCATCCGGATGGCTACCGAACTCATTCAATGGCGTTCCGCTCTGCCATGTGCCGAACGCGCCTATCGTAAGAGCCGGCGCCGGGCGATAGCTACCCGAGAGCTTGAAGACTTGCGTTCGATCGTTAGGAAGCAGGCCGTCTCCGTGCGCGAGCCCTTCCACCGTGTCGAAGAACCCGCTGGCATTGGGATATGGATTGCCGTACTCCGAGTCGAATAATCCGGGGTAGTTGCCATAGGTGCGGGAGAGAACATAGGATGCCAGTAGGCTCAGCCCATCGAAGATCCGCTGCTGATAGGTCACCTCAAGGGCGCTATAGTCTCTTTTCATTCTTGGGAATGCATTGAGACTTCCGCTTCCGGGATTACCCCAAATAAACGCATCTGTATCCACGATGATACAATCCTCAATGCCTTGACGCAGAGTGCGGTAGATCCCGCGCAGCCCGACTTTTGCTGCTGCTCCAATCTGTCGCTCGTAGCCCAGCGTGAACTCGTCGAAGTACTGACCTTCGAGATCGTCGAGCTCGGGCTGAACGTCCGCGCTAAAATACCCGGACGTGTCGCCGCCGGCCGGATTGAAGCGCGGATCGTGGTCCCAGCCGATGAGCAAAAACCGCTGCCCGCCGTTGTAGTACCACGACGGGCCGCTCGTCATCAGCTCTTGGTAGAAACGCCCGAACGACGCAAATATTTTTTGAGTGCCGGGGCGTCCGAGCTGATACACCGCCCCGATACGGGGTTGCCATTGATCGAGGATTTTCTGGGCAACTGCGCCTTCTGAA
>JBFYZJ010000234.1:0-3763 GCA_041309565.1 Candidatus Krumholzibacteriota bacterium | reverse complement strand
TCCGGATGATACGGCGCGCGATGCAGGAGAAGGGGCCCCGTGAGTACGAGGAGCTCGTCAGGGAATACTTCCGGGCGCTCTCGGAGAAGGTGAGGGAGACGAAATGACCCGGGTCGTGCGGCATCGGGCCTTCGCCGCGGCGCTCTGCGGCGTCATGATCGTCCTCGCCGGCGCGCCGGCTTGGGCGCAAAGCGACGCGACGCGGCAGAAGCGCCCCCCGCAGCGCGGGCAGCCCGTTCCGGCCGAGAAGGGGCACGCGACGGAGTCGCCGGGCGCCATGCTTGATCGCGCGAACCATTTTCTCATACGCGGGCGCTGCGGGGAGGCGATTCCGATTCTCGAGCGGCTCGTGAAGGACAATCCGCGGATCGCCGCCGCGAACGAGATGCTCGCCGGGTGCTATATCAAGGAAGGCCGTCCCGCGGACGCGGCGGCGTTCCTCGAGCGCTGTCTCGCGGAGGATCCGGAGCAGTTCGCCTATGCGCGGGAACTCGGCCGCGCGTACATGGATCTCGGCAGGCGCGAAGACGCCGTGGCGGTCTGGCGCCGGCTGCTGGCCGACGACGAGAAGACCGCGTCGATGTACGGGCATGTCGCGAAGATGATGCAGGAAGCAGGGCTCTACGACGAGGCCATCGAGATACTGCGCGAGGGGACGAAATACAAGGAAACGGCGGAGTATTACTCGCGCGAGATCGTCAGGCTCGAGCGGATCATCGGGAGGGAGGAGGACGCGTTCAGGGACGCGCTCCAGCTCGTCGGCCGCCGGCCGGGCGCGCTCGAGGGGGAGATCCGGGAGGTCGCCGAAATATACCGCGAATCGAAGAAGCGCGAGCGGCTCGTCGCGATCCTCGATTCGACCGCCGCGGCGTCGGGGGACCGCTCGGGCGTGTTCCGTACGCTCCGAACGGTCTTCCTCGTCGAGGCGGAGCGCTACGACGACGCGCGCGCGCATCTCCTCGGCGGGAACGCCCCCGCGTTCCGCGAGGACGAGCTGTACGCGCTCCTCGTCCATCTGGGTAAGATGCCGGCCGCCGGCGCCGATCCGCGGTTCGCCGCGCTCCGGGGGGATCTGATGCGGATGTTCCTCGAGCGATTCGGCGCCTCCGCCTTCGCGCCGCACATCAGGCTGATGGCGGCGGAGAACGCGCGGGAGGCGATGCGAAACGCGCCGGAGCAGGAGCGCGCGAAGCTGCTCGAGGAGGCGCTCGCGTACTGCGACGCGGCGAAGCGCGCGGGCATGGGCTCCCCCTACTTCGAGAAGGCTGTGCTCTTGAAGGCGCGGATGCTGTACGAGGATCAGCGGCGCCCCGCGGAAGCGCTCGCCGAGCTCGCGGCCGCCGGGAGGCGGGACAGCCCCCAGCGGCTCGAAGTCGAGGAGCTCCGCGTCCGTATCCTCCTCGCGTCGGACGATTCGAAACACGCCGCCGCGGAGCTCGGCCGCGTCGCGGCGGGTGCGGATTCGAGCGCGGCGCTCCTCGGCCGGTACGGGCTCGGGCGGCTCGCCTTTCTCGCGGGGAGATACGACGAGTCGGTGAAGACGCTCTCGGAGATCGCCGAGAAGCACACGGGGAGCCCGTGGGCGAACGACGCGCTCGAGCTCGCGATCGAGGTGCAGCAGGCGCTCCCCGAGGGGCGCGGCGCCCTCGATCTGTACCGCGCCGCCGTGCTCGCGCGCTCGCGAGGGGCGCGAGCGGAGGCGCTCGACTCGCTCGCCGCGCTCGAGAGGCGGTTCCCCGCCTCGAGCCTCGCGCCGCGGGCGATATTCACGAAGGGGGAGATCGAGGCGGAGCTCGCGGCGGGCGCGGCAGGGGCGCGCGGACCCATCGCCGGCGGCTCGACGCCTGCGCCGGATTTCCTCGCGGCGGCGCGCGCCGATTTCACGAGGATCGTCGAGCGCTATCCGCTCCACGAGCTCGCTCCCCGCGCGCTCGAACGGCTCGCCGGGCTCGCCGAGCGGGAGCGCCCCGCAGAGGCGCTCTCGACGTACGGCACGCTCATGGAGCGCTATCCCGATTATCCGTTCATGGAGCGCGTGCGCGGGCGGTACGTGGCGCTCGGGAAGGCGGCGCAATGAGAACGATCAGGAGGTTCTTCGTCTTCGTCCTCGCCGCGGCGTGCGCGTTCCCCGCGGCGGCGCGCGCGGAGTTCCTCGTGCCGATGGACCTCGCGCAGACGAACCATCTCAAGGCGTACGGGCTCGCCTACTACGTCCTCGCGAGCGGGGAGAACGTGAAGTGGCTCCTCAACTATCGCGGCGGCTCGTTTCTCATTCCCGAGAAGCAGGGCTACGCGATGGAGGCGCAGGCGCGCAACGTGCGCCTCGAGCGCGTCGACGGCGCCGCGATCGCCGCCATATACGCCGAGATCGAGGCGAGCAACGCCGACGTGGTGCTCCTCGAGAAGGAGCCCGCGATCGCGGTGTACGCCCCGCCGAACAAGCTCCCGTGGGACGACGCCGTGATGCTCGCGCTCGATTACGCCGATATTCCCTACGCGACGGTGTACGACCAGCAGGTGCTCGCCGGGGAGCTCGAGAAGTACGACTGGCTCCACCTGCACCATGAGGACTTCACGGGACAGTACGGGAAGTTCTACGCCGGATTCAGGACGGCGGACTGGTACATCAGGGATCAGATCCTCAACGAGAAGCTCGCGGCGGCGCTCGGGTTCAAGAAGGTCTCGGAGGAGAAGAAGGCGGTCGCGCGCGCGATCAGGGAGTACGTCCGCGCGGGGGGATTCGTGTTCGCGATGTGCTCGGCGAGCGATTCGTACGACATTGCGCTCGCCGCGGAGGGCGTCGACATCGCCCCGCGCGAGTACGACCACGACGGCACGACGCCGGGCGTCCAGAAGCTGCTCGATTTCGGGAAGACCTTCGCCTTCGAGAGTTTCCAGCTCATCCTCGATCCGATGGTGTACGAATACTCCGACATCGACATGACGGGGGCCGCCGCGGCGCGCGGCGAGCCGCGCGACTATTTCACGCTCTTCGAGTTCTCCGCGAAGTACGATCCCGTGCCCACGATGCTCGTGCAGAACCATGTGTCGGTCATCAAGGGCTTCATGGGGCAGACGACGTCGTTCAAGAAGAGTCTCATCAAGAAGAAGGTGCTCATCCTCGGCGAGGTGAAGGACGGCGGCGAAGCGCGATACATCCACGGCAACTTCGGTATGGGGACCTTCACATTCCTCGGGGGGCACGATCCCGAAGACTATCAGCATATCGTGGGGGATCCGCCGACCGACCTCGCCGTCTATCCGAACTCGCCGGGGTACCGGCTCATCCTCAACAACATTCTCTTCCCGGCCGCGAAGAAGAAGGAGCAGAAGACGTAAATGAAGAATCGAATGGCGATCTTTCCGTTGATCTTTCTCGGATCGGGCGTCGTGCTCACGGTGATCGGGCTCGCGATCATGGTCGCCCGCGGCGCGGAGGCGCCGGTCGCGGCCCTCGCGCTGCTCGTCGTCGGGCTCCTCGACGGCATCACGGGCGTGGTATGGACGGTCGTCACGCTGTTCTCGCGGAGGGACGAAACGCCCGGGGAGCCGGGGCCGGAGCAGCAGGCGCGCGCCGAGGAGGCGCGGCGGGCCGTCGTTCTCGCGAGCGGGCTGCTGGCAGTCATATTCCTCGGGGCGGTGCTCGCGGTGCTGCTCTATCTACACGTAATTGCAGGCTGCTTGAGGAGTTGGGGAATCGTTTGACGCGCCCGGGCCGCCCCGCGGCCGCGCCGCCCGGTCCGGCTGAGGCCCCCGCGGCCGC
>JBFYZJ010000233.1:0-5868 GCA_041309565.1 Candidatus Krumholzibacteriota bacterium | reverse complement strand
CGTACTACCACACGTGCGGCGACGCGGCGAACACCCTGAACTACACTTACCTCGAGGTCTGCACGGAGACCGCGCTCGGCGCGATCGCGGACCTCGCCGGGCTCATCCCCTACCAGCCGCCGCCCTTCGCGCTCGCCCAGAACTTTCCCAATCCCTTCAATGCGGGCACGGTGCTCACGTACTCGCTCTCGGCTCCGGCGGACGTCGAGCTCGCGGTCTACGACGCCGCGGGGCGCCGCGTCGCCCTCATCGAGCGGTCGAGCAGGGGGGCGGGGGAGCACCGGCGCGCGTGGGACGGCAAGGACGAAACCGGACAGCGCCTCTCGAGCGGCGTCTATTTCCTGCGTTTGAAGGCCGGCGCCGCCGAAGCGGTCAGGAAGGTCGTCATCCTGCGGTAGGGCGACGCAGCAGATCGAGCACGCGCTCGACTTCCCCTTCGGTATTGTAGAAATGCGGCGAGAGTCTGATCGCGCCCTCGCGAAGGCTCGCGACGACGCGTTTTTTCATGAGCGCGTCGAAGAGCTTCTCCGTTCGCGCGGTCGGGTGCCGGAAGCAGATGATTCCCGAGCGCTCCCGCTTTCTGCGCGGGCTCGTCACGATATAACCGCGCGACAGCAGGCCCTTTTCGAGGAGATCGGTGAGCCCGAGGATCCTTTTCTCGACGCGCGCCGGGCCGATTTCGAGGAAGCGTCCGATCGTCGCGCCGAGCCCCGCGATCCCGTACAGGTTGGGCGAACCCTCCTCGAATCTCCCCGCGTCGGCGCGGGGCGTCGGATCGTAGTCGAGGTAGGCCCGCGGATTCTGCACCCCGAGCCAGCCGGGATTCCAGACGTCGAGCTCGTCGAGGAGCTCCTCGCGGCAATAGAAGAACCCCGTGCCCACGGGGCCGAGGAGCCACTTGTGAGCGCCCGCGGAGAGGAAATCGATCTTCATGGCGCGCACGTCGCAGCGGAGCATGCCGAGCGACTGGATCCCGTCGACATGGAGGCGGATGCCGCGGCTTCGGCAGAAGGAGCCGAGCGACTCGAGATCGACCCGGTATCCGTTCGAGAACTGGACCGCGCTCACCGTCACGCAGCGCGTCCGCGCGGTGCAGGCGCCGGCGAGCATCTCCGCGGTGACTCTCCCGTCGCGCGGCGGGACGAGCACCGCCCGCACGCCGCGCTTCTCGAGGGCGATCCACGGGTATGCGTTCGCGGGGAACTCGATCGACGGCATGACGACGCTGTCCCCGCGCCTCCAGCGGATGCCGTTCGCCGCGAGCAGCACCCCCTGCGTCGTGTTCTTGACGAACGCGATCTCCGCCGGGCGCGCCCCGACGAGGCGCGCGGCGCCCGAGCGCGCCGAATCGACCATGCCGAAGACGGCATCCTCGCAGAGAACGCCCTTCTCGAAGAAGCCGCGCTCGACGGCGTTCATGGCAGCGAGCACGCGGGTCGAGAGGGGGCTCACCGCCGCGTGGTTGAAATAGACGTAGCGCTTCGCCGCGGGAAACTCCTTCCGGTAGCGCTCCCAGTTGAATTTCGATCCGTTCGCTTTCACGAGCACCTCCGTCGCCGGGACGTTCAGGCGATGAACATACACGGAGCGGCGCGGCGCGAACAAGGGGAAAACGGCGCCGCCCGGCGGCGCGGCCCGCGACGCCGCGGCCGTTCGGCCGCCGAGAGGGGCCGGCCACAAAGAGGTTCGCCGTCGCGCTCCGGTTCTGGTATGATGGCTCCGCGCCGGAGCGCGAGGAGGAGCCGAGTGACGTTCGCCCGAAACGCAGCGACCATCTTCGCCACGAGAGTCGCGCTTGTGCTCGTCGGTCTCGTGACGAGCGTCGTCATGGCGCGCGCGCTCGGACCGGAAGGCAAGGGGCTCTTTTCGCTCGCCGTCGTCGTCGCGACGATGGTCTTTTACGCGACGAACCTCGGCGTCGGCGCCTCGTCGGGGTACTACCTCGGGCGCAAGAAGATTCCCCTCGACGCGCTCGCGGGCAATCTGCTGAGCCTCTCGGTCGCCGTGGGCGCCGGCGCCCTCGCCCTCTCGCTCGCGCTGTCGGGCGTGCTTGCGTCGAAAATTGTCCCGTCGGTCCCGCATTGGGCGATCGTCGTCGGCCTCTGCGCGGTGCCGTTCTCCGGACTCCTGTACGCATTTCAGATGCTGTTCCGGGCCAAGGACGACTTCCGCAACTTCAACGTCGTCGAGCTGCTGCAGCCCTGCTCGTTCTTCGTGCTCTTCGTCCTCGCGATGGCGGTCGTCCCGGCGCGCCTTTTCGGCGCGTCCGTCGTCGCGTATCTCGCCTCGATGGCCGTCGGCGGACTCGGCGCCGTGCTCCTCATGAGGCGGTGCGTGCGGTTCGGATTCCGGTGGGATCCGGACATCGTCGCGGGAACGATCCGTTTCGGCGTCCAGCAGAACGCCGCGGCCTTCCTCGACGTTCTGAACTATCGCTTCGACATGCTCCTCGTGAACTATTTCCTCGATCCCGCGAGCGTCGGATTCTATTCGATCTCGCTCGCCATTCCCGAGAAGCTCTGGAACGTCCCGAACATTCTCTCATCGGTGCTCCACCCTCGTGTCGCCAACGCCGGGGACGAGGCGGCGAACCGGGACACGGCGCTCGTCTCCCGGATCACCGTGCTGATCATCGGCGCCGCCTGCATCGCGATACTCCTCCTCGGCGGCTTCCTCGTCAGGCTGCTCTATTCCGACCGCTTCCTGCCCGCCGTCTCGCCCATGCTCATCCTCCTGCCGGGCATTTTCATGATAAGCGTTGCGAAGGTGCTCACGAGCGATCTCGTCGCGCGGGGCTACCCGCGCGCGAACATGTATGCGGGGCTCGCCGCCGTCGCCGCGAACGTCGTCTGCAACGTGATGCTGATCCCGCGCATGGGGATCGATGGGGCGGCGCTCGCATCGACCGTCTCGTACACGCTCTACGCCGCGGTCGTCACGGGCTACTTCATGCGCGTCACCGGGGTGGGGCTCTCTGCGGTTCTTGTGCCGCGCGCCGACGATGCGCGGCTGCTCGCCCGCGCCGCGCGGCGCGAACTCACGGGGATATTCTCGCGAGCGGGAGAGCGATAGGTCAGCGCTTCCGCGCCTGCACGGTGAGATCGGAGCACGAGAGGTCCTCGTCGGAGAGGTCCTTCCAGCGCCGCGAGAGCCGCGACCGCTCGATCCCGTCCGTTCTCGTCACGCGCTTCGTCGAGAGAATCTCGAACCCGTACTTCTCCAGAAGGGCGAGGTGCGTCGAGCAAGGCTCGCGGTTGATCAGGTAGGGACGCCGGCCGACGATCGTTTTCCACAGGAGCTCGGAGTAGGCGCGGTAGCCGTTCCATCGCTCCGCCAGGCCGTGCGCGGTGAAGTCGATCTGGTGGGACATCATGCCGCCGGGCTTCAGCCAGCGGGAAAGAGCGCGGTAAGCGCCCTCGAGATCGACGACGTGCTCGAGGACGGCGTGCGATATGACGGCGTCGATCGATCCGGGCTCGATGACGCGGTCGTCCGACCACGGCGCCACGTATCGAATCGCCACGCCGCCGCAATCCGTTCCCGGCGAGAGTATCGCCGACCGTATCCGCGCGATCCGGTCATCCGCGATCGACGCGTCCCCGGCTCTCGCGAGCGCCGCGAGCTCCTCGAATATGGCGAGGTCCGCTTCGGCGTTCGAGAATCGAACGACGTCGAGCGCGACGTAGCGTTCGACGCCCGAGAGGAGGGCGGCGAGCCCGAGCCCGATCGAATCCCCCGGCCCGAGCTCCGCGAGCGCGCGGGGCATCCCGCGCATGCCCGCGGCGCGCAGGAGCGTGAGGTGCTTGATCCACGCCTCGAGGCAGTAGGATGCCTTGTTCGTGCCGCCGGTGCGTCCCCTCGGCAGCATGCGGGGCACGCCGGGGATGAAGGTGAGGAGGCCTTTGACGACGGGTTTGATAACCATGCTCGCTCGACCGCTCAGCGGATCAGGACCATCTTCCTCGTCCGCGAGAACGTTCCCGCGTCGAGGCGGTAGAGGTAGACGCCGCTCGCTGCCGAGGCTCCCTTCGAATCGGTACCGTCCCATCTCAGCTCGTGCGCTCCCGCCGGGAGCGGCTCGTTCGCGAGCGAACGCACGAGTCTGCCGGCAGCGTCGTAGACGCGGAGGGAGACGAACGCCGGCTCCCGCAGGCTGAACCGTATCGTCGTCGCCGGATTGAACGGATTCGGGAAGTTCTGATCGAGCGCGGCGACCGTGGGAACATCCGTTCCCGTCGGCGCGAGCTCCGTCTTGTCGCAGAGGATCCAGTGGCCGGGATCGAGTTCGGTGTCGAGCGCCGAGTCGGCGAGCGCCACGTGGAACTCCTCGTGCGCCTCGTCCACCCAGAACACGGTGTCGATGACGCCCGCCGCGGTCGTGATCCTGAAATCGACGGGCATCGCGTAGGGAACGAACTGCCATTGGTCGACAACGATCGTGAGGTTGAACGCGTCCCCGAGACGGTAGCATTTGCTCGACCACCGGTAGATGAGGCGGTCGGTGCGGGTGAGCCATTCGTCGAAGAACCACGAGAGGGGCGCGCCGTAGCGCGCCTCGCAGAGCGCCCGGAAATCGTCAGTCTCCGCCGCCGCGAACCGGTAGCGCGTATCGGCGCAGTAATCCTTGAGGATCTGGAAGAAGGACGCGTCCCCGACGACGCGCCGCAGCATGTGGAGCACCCACGAGCCCTTGTCGTACACGACGTTGTCGAAGTAATACCACGGATCGTCGTTGTCGGGATCCCGGAGCACCGGTCCGCTCCACCGGTACGGGTGATCCTCCGACTCCATGTACGCCTTGAGCTTCGCCGGGCCCTGCAGGTGCTCGAACCAGAGCGCCTCGCTGTAGCTCGCGAATCCCTCGTTGAGCCAGATGTGCGACCAGTCCTTGCACGTGATCATGTCGCCGAACCACATATGCGCCATCTCGTGCACGAAGACCCAGTCGTAGGTGTGGGTCCCCGTCACGAGCGAGGCGCCGTAGCTCGTGAGCGTCTGGTGCTCCATGCCCCCGCCGATGGGGCAGAGCGCCACGCCGTACTTCTCCCCGATGAAGGGATAGAGCCCGAACGTTTCGGAAAAGAACTGGAGCGCCGGCACCGTGATGCTGAAATCGGTCGTCGCCTTCGATACGAAGGACGGGTAGACGTAATGCGTCACCGGCATCGTGTCGCCGGGCGCGTAGACGAAGCGGTCTTCGAGCATCGTGTAGTACGCCGCGGTGACCGAGGCGAGGTATGCTGCCATCGGGTAGTTCTCGCGCCAGTGGTAGCGGCGGTAGGGCGCGCTCCAGCGGGTCTCGCTCGTGTACCCGAGATAGTCGCCGTTCGACGCCGCGAAGAGAGGCGTGGGCACGGAGAAATAGAGATCGAACGTCGCCTTGTCGTCGGGGTAATCCTTGCAGGGCCACCAACCCCGCGCCGACCAGGGCTCGCTCAGCGAGTAGACGAGCGGGTAGCCGGAAGCGCTGGCGAAGAAGAGCCCCGGCTCGGCCGCGCCGTCGGGAGATCCGGTGTAGAGGATCTCGACGTCGACCGTATCCCCCGCGGCGACTCCCGCGGGGAAGTCGATCGAGACGAGACCCGGCATGCGGATCCATTCGAGCGTGTCGCCGGCCGCCCTGCGCACCCCCGATATCGCGAGCGCGTTGTCCGCGTCGATCTCGACGACGTCGATCGCCCCGGCGACGGGCGTGATCCGCGCGACGACGCTTCCCTGCACGACGTGCGTCGTCGGGTTGATCGCGATGTCGATCGTGTAATGGACGACGTCGTAGAGGAGCTGGCCGGGCCGCGGCTGCGGCGCGAGGCCGGGGCGGAGCGAGGCGACACGCCGCGCGCGCGAGGCGTCCATCTTCCGGAGCACGTC
>JBFYZJ010000232.1:0-3910 GCA_041309565.1 Candidatus Krumholzibacteriota bacterium | reverse complement strand
ACGGCCTTCTCGATCTCCGCCGCCTTCATCCCCGTCCGGATGAGCGGGATTTCGCCGCTGTCCCACGCCTCCTTCTCCGCCTCCATCGGGAGATGGCAGAGGATGTCCTTCCCCTCCTCCGCCGCCGCGAGGCAGATCTTGGTCGAATGCTTGAGCCCCGGTATCACCGAGATCGTGAGCGGGATGTCGAGATCGAGAAAGTCCCTCACGAGCTGATTGTTGAAGAATCCGAAGTCGTCCACGCAGAGGGCGACGACGCGCACGGGATTCCGCTCGGCCGCGGCGCGGCGGGCCCGCTCGGAGCCCTTCTTGATCACGCAGCGGTGCGTGATCGTGCGCTTCGTGCCGATCTCCATGGTGATGATCGTGCCGTCCTTCCCCTCATTGCAGGAGCGCACGCGGGCCCCGATCGCGCGAACCGTCTTCGTGATCGAGGCGTTGATCTGGACGAGAGAGGCGTCGGGCGGGGTCTCGGCACGGACGACCGAGACGGGCGCCGCCTGCCCCGGCTGATTCTCGCTCTCGACCTTGATGCTGCGGCTCATGACGCCGTGCCGGCGGAGCGCCTTCACGACCCGGCGCTCGACGTCCCGCTGGACGGTCGAGAAGCGGTTTCCGACCCCGGCGTCGAGGAGGAACACGGATCCGCTCTCCGTCTTGAAATAGCGATAGAGCCCGAGCGCCGCGACGAACACGAGACAGAGCAGGATCGCGAAGCCCGTGAGCCGGGATGAGCCGTGTGCCTTGCCTTTTGCCACGGGGATACTATAGGCGCGGGGGCCTCGCGAAGTCAAGGACGGGAGGATTCGGAGCGGGCGCGGGGGAACCGCCGTCCCAACGATCCAAGTCGGCGCCCTAATTATTCAAGTCGTCGCAGCGGAGAATCCGGTAGACCGTCGCGCCGTCTGATTCGACGGGAGCCACAATGAATTTCACCATGTCGCTGCCGATGATTGTCATCGCGCCGCTGCTCATCACGAGCGTGATACTGTATGCCCTCGTCGTTTCCCAGCAGTCCTCGCACGGAACGCCCGCGATATCCGCCACCGAATACCATTCGGCTTGGGGCGCTGTCTGGTATATCCAAAGTACCAGACGGTCGAGCCACATCGCTTCATCGGCATGCACGTGCAGAACCGCATCGAACATATTGCCCGTTATCAGAGAGTCTTCGCTCCTCGTGTAGTACTCCGGCGTCATCCCCGGCTGGTTGTACCAGACGTAGTCCGGGTGCAGCAGCTTCGCGAATTGTTCGATGTTGCGGTCCTGGTAGCTCAGGAGCAGATTGTCGATCACGATCTCCCGCGACGTCGTCTCGGGATAGCGAGGCGCCGGCGTGGTTTTCGGCTCCGTAGGATCCTCGGAGCAGCCGAGAACGAGAAGCGCGGCCAGAGCGAACGCGATCGCCGAGATTCTTCGCACCATAATCCATTTCATGAATGATCCTCCCCCAGAAAGATAATTAATGATACTCCGGAAGCGGCGCGGAATCAAGGGGGGCAAAAGAAAAGCCCCCTCGGGGGAGGGGGCTCGATCATTTGCGGATTCGCGCCGCGCGGCTTCGCTGTGGCTCGCGCGGTTCTAAGGCTGGTTGATATCGTCGGCGCGCAGGAACTGATAGATCTTCGTGCCGTTCTGATCGACTCCGATCGCCACGAATTTCACGAGGTCTACACCGAGCAGCGTCTTATCTCCGCCGTCCATGACCGCTGTGATTGTATATTGTCTGGTCGTCTCCCAGCAATCCTCGCACGGGACCCCCCCTATATCGGCGACCGAATACCACTGCGGCGCCGTCTGGTCTATTCCAAGCGTGAGCTTGTCGACCTTGAGCGCCGGATTGGGATGCGTGCCTTCGGCGGCCTGGAACAGCCCGCGCGTCAGCCTGACATCATCGGTTCTCTCGTTATACTCCGGGGTGGAGCCGACCTGGTTGTACCAGATGAAATCGGGATGGAGCAGCTCCTCGTACCGGGTAATGTTGTGCTCCTGATAGCACATCACGAGGTTGTAAATCAGGTTCTCCTTCTCGGTCAGAGGCTTGTACGTCGGTTTGGGCTGAGGAGTCGGAGCCTCCTCGTCCGGAGAAAGAATACAACCGGAATAAACGATCAGGGCAAACGCGGCGAGCGCGAGAAACGCGAATCTGATTCTGTTTCCAAGCATACGTTTTCCTCCTTGTGGAATATTAGCACATTCGGAATAATTATTCAAGACCATATTTCCCTGCGGTATCTCTGATGCTTGCCCGCCATAAACATGCCTTGCAGTCTATTGTCGTAGAGCCCCGCGCAAATGCCCCGACGTCTGGGACGTACCGATCGGCTGGATGTCCTCCCATATCGTCATCACCCACCCCTGCGTCCCCTGCACGATGGTGAAACGGGCGATGCCGGAGTAGACGGCGGGCGGCGATGCGTCCCCGACGTTGAGGGTTATCGAATAGGGACCCTCGTAAGTCGCGAGCCCCACCTGCTCGTTCTCGATGGGAAAATCGAGATTTGCGTCGCCGAACTGCACCGTCCGCGCTCCGAGATAGAGCGTCTTGATCCTGTCGAGGACGCCGAGCTCGACCTCCTTGGTCCAGTCAAGGAAGGCGCCTGGATACACCGCTTCGGCGTCGGCCGAGGGGACGAAGGTGAACGATCCATCGAGGCTCCGCTCGTAGTTCGAGTTGAGGGGAGAGGCGAGCCCGCTCTCGAGATTGACGAAGACGTCCTTGGGCCGGTTGGGCACGACCCATGGATACTCGTTCGTGTCATCCCCCGGCTTCTCCGCCTCGCGCGGATCGAAGAGGTCGCATCCCGCGGGCGCGATCGCCGCCGCGATCAGAAGTCCCATAACCAGATATTTCCGCATATCGTTCATCCTCCTAGAACTGGAGCGTGAGCTCCGCGTCCCCTTCAAAATACTCGCGGCGCGCTTCCGTGATGTAGGGGCCGTGGTTCCGCACATACGAGAGGTCGAGGGCCAATCCGCCGTGCGCTCCGAAGCTCATCGTTCGTGCGAATCCCACTTTCATGCCCCCCGATTCGTATTGCGTCGTCGAGGCGATGACCTTCACGCCGTTCACGGATTTGAACACGTTGCTCGTTTGAAAGCTGAAATCGTTCGACGCCTTCACGGTAAAATCCTTGACCAGCTCGTACTGAACGGCCATGTCGAGCGAATGATTGAGCGTCTCGTTCGTCGGGCTGTACTTTTCTCCCCCGTCCCGCATCAGGTAGCTTCCGGTATCCTTTCTGAGGAAGCTGTAAAACAGGCTGATACCGAGCACGCGGCTCGGCGAGAAGCTCGCCCTCGTATTGGCGGTGGTCGTCCTGTTGAGATAGTTTTCGTCTTCCTTGAAAACGAAATCGGTGAACTCGATCTTGACGATGTAATCCTGCGAGAGGGACAGCCAGTTCGCGGGATTCAACCTGAGCGTTGGGCCGAGCTGGTACTTGTAATCGACCCGGTTGTCCCCCGAGTAGGTGTTGTCGATGTTGATCGTCTCGTAGCGGTCGACGAGGCAGTCGATTCCGATGCCGAACTTGCGGTAGGGCGCCTTGAGGCTGAAATCGCCGCGGTAGAACAGATAATCGGCGTCGCGGGGATTGACGTCCTGCTTCAGATAGTAGCGCTGCTTGAGCGACCCCGAGCCGCTCAGATCGATCGAGATCGAATCGCCGACCTTCTGGCTGATCCCCGCGCTCAAGACACGCTCCCGCTCCCGGTAGCTGGAGAGGGAGACCGGGCCGTAATCCCACAGGTTCTTGCTCGCGGAAACGCCGAACCGCATGCTGCCGCGCTTGGAGTAAGAATAGGCGGCGTCGGCCTTGATCGAGTTCACCTCGCTCTCCATCGAGAGCCGCGAGTCCACCTTGTAGTTCTGCATCGTTTTTCCGTGTTTGAAATTCAGCCCGACATG
>JBFYZJ010000231.1:0-2861 GCA_041309565.1 Candidatus Krumholzibacteriota bacterium | reverse complement strand
CGATCCGCGCGCTCGTGCGGGAGGGGAAATCGATCCGGTATCTCGTTCCCGATGCGGTCGAGCGGTTCATCGCGGAGCATTCCCTCTACGTGCCGGGAATCTGACATGAGCTCTGCCGGGAATCTCTTCATCGTCGACGGACACGCGCTCGCGTACCGGGCGTACTTCGCCTTCATCAGGAATCCGCTCGTCAACTCGAAGGGGGAGAACACGGGGGCCGTGTTCGGTTTCCTCCGCATGCTCCTCCTGCTCATGAAGAAATACGAGCCGCGCCACCTCGCCGTCGTGTTCGACAGCGGCGAGGAAACCGACCGCCATCGGGAGTACGCCGACTACAAGGCGCAGCGCCCGGCGATGCCCGACGAGATGGTCGATCAGCTCCCCCTCATCTTCGAGGCGACCGAGGCCCTCGGGGTCCGGATGATCGTCGAGCCGGGGGTCGAGGCCGACGATCTCATCGCGTCGCTCGCGCGCGCGGCCAACGCGGCCGGCCTCGACGCGACGATCGTGACGGGAGACAAGGATTTTCTGCAGCTGCTCTCCGATCGAATCCGCATCATCCGGCCGGAGAAGGGCACGGCGCTCGAGGAGGAGGTCGGTCCCGAGTTCTGCCGGGAGCGCTTCGGTCTCGAACCGCGGCAGATCGTCGATCTGCTCGCTCTCATGGGGGACAGCTCCGACAACATTCCCGGCGTGCCGGGGATCGGCGAGAAGACCGCGCTCAAGCTCCTCCACGAGTTCGGATCGCTCGACGCCCTCTACGACCGGATCGAAGAAGTGCGCCCCGAGCACGTGCGCGAGAAGCTCCGGAGCGGCGCGGAGAGCGCCCGTCTTTCCCGCGGCCTCGTGACACTTCGGGACACGGCCGTCGCGTTCTCGCTGCCGGCGTTCGAGGTCGGCGCGCCCGAGGAGCGGCGCCTCACCGATCTGCTCCTCCGGCTCGAGTTCCACCAGCTTCTCAAGGAGCTGTTCCCCGCCGGGGAGAGGGATGCTTCCGAGCGGACGTACACGCTCGTGACGGAGCGCGACCTCGACGGCCTCGCGCGCCGGCTCGGGGGGGCGCGGGAATTCGTGTTCGACGTCGAGACGATGTCGGTCGATCCCCTCGATGCGGAGGTCGTCGGCGTTTCCTTCTGCACGCAGGAGGGGACGGCGTGCTACGTTCCCGTCGCCGCGCCGCCGAAGGGGGAGGCGGCGGGACTGTTCCCGCGCGCCGGGGATGCGCAAGGCATCGCGCCGGAACGCGTGCTCGAGGCGCTCGGGCCGGCGCTCGCCGACGAATCGATCGCGAAGATCGGGCACAACATCAAGTTCGACAGCCTGGTGCTCGAGTCGCATGGATTCCGGATCGGGGGGGTGTCGTTCGACACGATGATCGCGTCCTACTGTCTCGATCCCGAACGGCGCTCCCATTCGCTCGACAATCTCGCGCTCGAGTTCGCGCGGCACCGGAAGATCCCGTACGCCGGCCTCTTTCCGGCGGGGGACCGCGAAAAGGATATCAGAACGGTGCCGCTCGAGCGTCTGTCCGAATACTCGTGCGAGGACGCCGATTATACGATGCGGCTCAAGAAGCTCTTCGAGGGCAGCCTCTCGGAACGCGGGCTCGAATCGCTCTTCAGGGACGTCGAGATGCCGCTCTGCCTCGTGCTGAAGCGGATGGAGCGGGAAGGGGTCGCGATCGACTCCGGGAAGCTCGGCGCGCTTTCGCTCGTCGTCGCGAAGGACCTCGACCGCCTCACGGAGGAGATCCACCGGCTCGCCGGCGAGGAGTTCAACATCAATTCGGGCAAGCAGCTCCAGAGAATACTCTTCGAGAAGCTCGGGCTCCCGAGAGCGCGCAAGACGAAGACGGGCTTCTCGACGGACGAGGACGTGCTCTCCGAGCTCGCGCGCGGCAATCCGATCGCCGCGCGCGTACTGGAGCACCGGCAGCTCTCGAAGATGAGGAGCACGTACCTCGACGCGCTCCCCCGTCTCGTGAATCCGCGGACCGGCCGCATACACACGTCGTTCAACCAGACGGTCACGGCGACCGGGCGGCTGTCGTCGAGCGAGCCGAATCTGCAGAACATACCGGTGCGGACGGAACTCGGGCGCGCGATCCGGAGCGCCTTTGTTCCGCGACGGGGAAACATCCTCATGGATGCCGATTATTCGCAGATCGAGCTCCGGATCATGGCCCATCTCTCGAAGGACGATGCGTTCGTCGCCGCGTTCCGCGAGGGGGGAGACATTCATGCGAGAACGGCGGCCCGGATCTACGGCGTCGGCGAGGAAGCGGTGACGCCCGACATGCGGGGCCGCGCCAAAACGATCAACTTCGGCGTGATCTACGGCATGGGGCCCCGGGGGCTCTCCAATCAGCTCGGCATCGGGTTCGACGAGGCGAAGCGATTCATCGACGAGTATTTCGAGAGCTATCCCGGCGTGAAAGCGTACATCGACGCGGCGATCGCCGACGCGCGCCGGCGGGGATTCGCCGAGACGCTCCTCGGCCGGAGGCGTCTCCTCGGCGAGATCGACAGCGAGAACAGCCGCGCGCGGAGCTTCGCGGAGCGGATCGCCGTCAACACGCCGATTCAGGGGACGGCGGCCGACATGATCAAGCTCGCGATGATACGGATCGACCGGGACATCGCCGATGCGGGGCTGGGGAGCCGCATGATTCTGCAGGTGCACGACGAGCTCGTGTTCGAAGTCGTTCCGGCTGAGCGGGATCGCCTCGCCGCGATCGTTCGGGAGCGCATGGAGTCGTCGCTCGCGCTCGACGTCCCCGTCCGCGCGGAAATCGGCTTCGGGGAGAACTGGCTGGAGGCGCATCGATGAGGACGCCCGTCATCGGCGTTACGGGCCCGATC
>JBFYZJ010000230.1:0-3762 GCA_041309565.1 Candidatus Krumholzibacteriota bacterium | reverse complement strand
GATGTTGAGCCCCAATCCGAGCGCGAGAGAGAACTCGAATCCGTTCGTATAATCGCTCATGTCCACCGAATAGTCTTCGCTCCCCTCCCCGAAATCGAGATTCGCGCTCACCTCGGATCTCACGTTGAACGCGAACACGGGGCCGGCGTATAGGAACGGCCTGAGAGTGCCCTCGACCGGGATCTTCACCGTGGCGAGGATCGGGATATCTATATAGTCGAGGCTGAAAGTGATCGACTGGCTGAAGAAGCCCAGCTTCATCCCTTTCATCGAATACAAGACCTCGGGCTGGAGGGTAAGCCAGTTGTTGACGTCATACGACATGAAGACGCCCCCGCAAAAGCCGACCTTCCAGTCGAACAGCTCGCCCAACCCCTCGATGTCGTTTCCCCTGAAGTCGGAGATGTTCGTCCCGAGCTTCAGACCCCAGCTTATGGGCGACTCTTCCTGAGCGAAGGCGGGCGAAACGCCGGGAACGGCGATCAGGACGGCGAGGAAGAATACCACAGCGACGCGCCTGTACATCCGTGTCCTCCCTGTTACCGAGCCCAGAGCAGATTCGGGGCCCCCGCGCGGCGGCCCCGAGGTGATTTCGCCCCCGACTGTATCACGGCGCCGGAGAGCTGGACAAAACAATATTTTCAGCCCCGTGGCCCGTTGATTCCCCGCCGTCCGCATGCTATGATTCGCCGCGGCATCTGGTGCCGGTCCTTCGGGACAACAAGGAATGCGCGGTGTCTCACGCTGAGAATCGGAGGATGAAATGATGCGCTTCGTTCATATCGTCGCGATCCTCATGGCTCTTCTCTTCTGCGGCTCGTCCCTTCAGGCGCAAACGGCTTCCGGCGAGAAGCGCCCGCCGTCGAAGTTCTTTTCGGCTGAGGACGGGTGGTTCGACATGAGCGGCTTTCTGAACGAACGATACGGATTTCTTCCCTTTCTCGCTCCGATCACGGAACCGGCGACGGGATACGGGCTCGGCCTGGGACTGGCGTTCCTGGACAAACCGTTCGTCGGAGGCGAGGACGGATACAACCGGCCCAACATCACGATGGTGGGCGGGCTCTGGACCGAGAACGACTCGTGGGGCGCGCTCGTGGGCGATTCGCGCTACTGGCTCGACGACCAGCTGCAGTCGACGGCAGGCATCGTATACTTCTCGGTGAATCTCGACTTCTACGGGGTCGGCGACAACCCGGCGCTGCAGGAACAGCCGCTCCGGTACAACATGGAGCCGAAGGGCGGGCTGGCGCGCGGAAAAACGCGGCTCGGCAACACGCGGCTCTGGGCGGGGCTCGGCTACTCCTTCTGGAGGACGCGAATCTCTTTCGATGCGCCGGCGGGAACGCCGGAGCTCCCGGACTTCGAGCGCGATTCGGACGTGGGCGGCATCACGCCGACCGTGGTCTTCGATTCGAGGGACAACATCTTCACCCCGGTCCGGGGCACGTACGTCGAGCTCACGGGGGGGCTCTACAGCGAGCTGCTCGGCGGCGATACCGGGTTTCAGACCTTGCAGCTCGTCGTTCTGGAATACCTACGCCTGCACCGGAGCCTCTTCCTCGGGCTGCGCGCCGACGGCACGGCGAGTTTCGGCAGCTCCCCCTTCTACATGCTGCCGTTCGTCAGCCTGCGCGGAGCGGCGATGATGCGCTACCAGGGCGAGCAGGTCGCGCAGGTCGAAGCGGAGCTTCGCTGGCAGTTCTGGAAGCGTCTGAGCCTGCTGGGCTTCGGCGGATACGGCGCGGCATGGATCGATTTCGAACGCTTCAACAACACCCAGTCCGTGCCCACCGGCGGTGCCGGATTCCGATACGAGCTGGCGCGCGAGTACGGGATTCACGCCGGCATCGATGTGGCCGCCAGTCCGGATGACACGGCGTTTTATATTCAGGTGGGCAGCGCCTGGATGCGCCCGTAAGCATCGTAATCATTAAAAAGCCCGGCCGTCGAATCCCTTTCGGGCTCGACAACCGGGCTTCCATTTTCAGGTCTCGATCGCCATCAGGCGATCAACCGTTGAACGCCGATATCCCCGTCAGCTGCTCTCCGAGAATCAGCGTGTGGATCTCGAAGGTCCCCTCGTAGGTCTGCACCGACTCCATGTTGCACATGTGCCGGATCGTCTGGTACTCGAGGGTGATCCCGTTCGCGCCGAGCATGCTCCGCACCTTGCGCGCCGCGACGAGGGCCGCGTCCACGTTGTGCCGCTTGATCATCGACACGTGGTAGAACTTCATCTTGTCTTCGTCGGCGAGACGGCCCACCCGGTACGCCATCCACTGCGAGCTCGTGAGATCGGTCGCGATCTCGGCGAGCTTCTGCTGCGTGAGCTGGAACGACGCGATCGGCTTGCCGAACATGATCCGTTCCTTGGTGTAATTGATCGCCTCGTCGAGCACGCTCTGCATGACGCCCACGGCTCCCCACGCGATCCCGTAGCGGGCCGAGGTGAGGCACATGAGCGGGCTCTTGAGACCGCTCGTGTTGGGAAGCTCTCTGCTGGCCGGGATGCGGACGTCCTCGAGAACGAGCTCTGAGGTCACCGATGCGCGGAGCGAGACCTTATGCTTCTGCTCCGGCGCGGAATAGCCCTTGTCGTCCTTGTGCACGATGAAACCGCGGATCTTCCCCGCCTCGTCCTTCGCCCAGACGACCGCGATGTCGGCCATGGTGCCGTTCGTGATCCACATCTTGGTGCCGTTGAGGATCCAGTGGTTGCCGTCCTTGCGGGCTTTCGTGAGCATGGAGCCCGGATCCGATCCCGCATCCGGCTCGGTGAGCCCGAAGCAGCCGATGATCTTGCCCGCGGCGAGCTTCGGCAGGTATTCCATCTTCTGCTCTTCGGAGCCGAAATGCAGAATCGGGTACATGACGAGGCTCCCCTGCACCGAGGCGAAGCTGCGCACGCCCGAATCCCCGCGCTCGAGCTCCTGGCAGATCAGGCCGTACATCGTGTACGAGCACTCGGGGCCGCCGTACTTCGCCGGCACGAAGGGGCCAAGAACGCCGAGCTCCCCCATCTTCGGGATGAGATCCATGGGGAAGGTCGCCGCTTCCCAGTGCTCCCCGATGATGGGAATCACTTCCTTGTCGATGAATTTGCGCACCGTGTCCCGGATGATGATCTCCTCTTCGCTGAGGACATCATCGAAACGCAGAAAATCGAGCGCTTGGTAAGCCATATGTTCCCTTCCTTCTACCTCTTTGCGGGGACTTCGAACCGACCGAAAAAGCAGGGAAATTATAATATCCGGGGCGGTCGGATTCCAGCGGAATCGTAAGAAAAAGTAGAATTTTTCCGCCATTGTGGTATGCTGCCACCGGTCGTCGGCCGCCCGCGTGGGCGGCTTCGGCATTGTTCCGTTCCTCGAGTCATCCTCAAGGAGATTGCGTCATGAGAAGCACGCTCGTTGCCATCTGCATCGGTCTCTTTCTCGCAAGCCCGTCCTTCGCGGCCGCCGACGGCCGCTTCATGCAGTATCCGGACATACGCGGAGACAGGATCGTCTTCACGTACGAGGACGACCTCTGGTCGGTGAGCGCCGCCGGCGGCACGGCCGTCCGGCTCACCGTGCACCCCGGCAGCGAGTTCGCGGCCAAGATCTCGCCTGACGGCGGCTGGATCGCCTTCTCCGGAAGCTACGACAAGGGGCCCAACGTGTACCTCATGCCCATCGACGGTGGGGCGCCGAAGCGCCTGACCTACGGTCCGTCCGCGCAGGCCGTGTCCTGGATCCCCGACGGCAAGCGCGTCGTCTT
>JBFYZJ010000229.1:0-3898 GCA_041309565.1 Candidatus Krumholzibacteriota bacterium | reverse complement strand
CATTACGACGTCTCCTTACTCGTTCGAGTATAACGGTGTGATCTACTACTTCGCGAACGCCGAGAATATGGAAACGTTCAAGGCCGATCCGATGAAGTATATCACCCCCGCCGAGACTCCGGCGGAAGCTCCGGCGACTACGCCCGAGGGACAGTAATGTTCTGAAAGCGCAGGGCCGACCCGCGAAAGCGATTCCCTTGCATAATGCAAGAGGATTGCAAATAGAGAGATAAAGCCCCCACCCGGGGGCTTTTTTCATGGCGTGAAATGCCGCGATGTTCCTCGTTGTTCCCTCTTCGTCCCGATCTTTTCGCCGACATCGTAACTGCCTGTAATAATGATTGTTATAACTGGCTGCGGCTTTCGTCCCGCTCACGTGCCTCTTCCGCCGCGGCGCGACAGGGACTTAGGTCCCGTACCTTGGAACGCCCCTTGCCCCCGCCCGCCTCGAGCAAAGTGTCGTCGCGCCTACCGTCTCTGCCGCCTCCCCGGCGGCGGTGCGGGGAGAGCGCCAACATTTCCTTAACGGGTCCTACCAGGAGGGACTGCTTGAATCGTCGCGCACCGGCAACGAAACGCTCTTGGAGGAAAACTGAAGGAGGGATCGGCAGATGAGAACGAGCCTCACGATGGCGGTTCTTTTCGTGATCCTCGTTGCGGCTTCCGCATCCGCGTTCGGCGGCCCGAACCTCGCCGGAACGATGGAGGCCCGCAAGATCGTCATGGGAAAAGAGAACGAGGAAATCGCGGTATCGGCCGAGCAGGTGATGCCGCAGGACAAAATCGAATACACGCTTCGCTATCGGAACGTCGGCGACGCCGCCGCCTCCGGCGTGAGCCTCGTCGGCCCGATACCGGCCGGCACCGTGTATCTGGGCGAAACGGCGACCGAGAAGGGCGCGATGCGTCCGCTCTTCAGCATCGACGGAGGCGCGAGCTTCCACAAGGCGCCTGTCGTGTACGTCGTGAAGAACGAGAAGGGGGAGGATGAGCGCAAGGTGGCGACGCCCGACATGTACACGCACGTCATGTGGAACGTCGCGAGCGCGCTCGAGGTCGGAACGGAAGTGGCGGTTTCCTATCGCGTGCAGGTGAAGTGAGGAAACCGAATAGATAGATCACGATGCAGGGGTTGGACTCAACAAAGGAAGGTGGTCCAATGAGTAAGATTCGGCTCACGGCGGCCCTCGTGCTCGCCGGGCTCTTCGTTTGCGCGGTTGCGCAGGCGCAGACGCCGGCCGGCACGACGATCCGGAACCAGGCTTCGGCCCAGTTCCAGGATCTGTCGGGCAACACGTACACCGCGACCTCGAACGAGGTCATCACGATCGTCTTGCCGGTATACGGCGTTTCGATCCTTCCGGACGACTCGGGGGAAACTCCCCCGCTCGCGCCGGCCATGATCCAGAACGCCATTCCCGGCCAGACGCTCTACTACAGCTATAACCTGACCAATACGGGTAACGACGCCGACACCTACGCGCTGGCGCCGCTCCTCGATGCCGCGAATACGACGATGACCCTCGGGCTCGGGAGCATCACGATCTACCATGACGTGAACGGCAACGGTGTGCTGGACGGCGGCGAGCCTACGATCTCTTCAGGCGGGGCGCCGGGGAACCTCGGTCCGATCGCTGCCGGTGCGACAGTGAACATCCTGGTTTCCTACCAGGTTCCCCCGGCCGCCCTCGCCGGCGAGCTCGCGTACGTCGGCGTTCAGGGAACCTCCGCCGGAGATCCGACGCGCATCGATACCCGCAACTACCATATGACGACCGTCGTGAGCGACGCCTCGCTCACCGCGTCGATGTCCGGACTCCCGGCGAACGTGAACCCGGGCGCCGTGATCACCTACGCGATCAACGGCTCGAACGTCGGTACGCAGGCGGCCCACGGCGTCACCGTGGCCTCCGTCGGTCTCACGGGCATCTTCATCTATGATGTGCTCCCGACCGATCCCACGACGGGCCTTCCGCTCGCCTTGTCCGGCGCTCCCTCGGGCTCGCCGGCGGGCGGGACCGTGTTGTACTTGCCCGCGGGAAGCCCGATGGTCGGCGCTCCCGAGACGTGGGCGTGGCAGGCAGTGGCCGGCGCTGGCGACCTCGCCGTCGCGTACATCACGAACGGCGATCTCGCGATCGGCCAGTTCTACAACCTGACCTACGACCTCGTCGTCCCGGCGACGATGCGCGCCGGCATCATCAACAACAGCGGCGCCGTCTTGTACGTGGACAATAATCCGGGCACGCCGGATCCGATCACCGTCACGACGAACAACACGCAGATCACCGTGAACGCGATCGCGAGCGTGCTTGTCGGCCCGTCGGGTCTGCCCGCGGCCGGCACGCCGCCGAACTACGACGACGACGTGCAGTCGGTGCCCGTGGCCTACGCGAACACGACCGTGTCGTTCACGAACACCGTGCGGAACGACGGCAACGCGGCCGACGCGATCAACATCGCGCTCGACGGCGCTTCCACGATTCCCGTGGGATGGAGCGTCCTGTTCTTCCGGAGCGACGGCGTCACGCCGCTCACCGACACCGGAACGGACGGCATTCCCGACGTCGGATCGCTCAATCCGGGCGCGACGAGAGACTTCATCGTCCGCGTCATCATCCCGGGCGGCGCGAGCGCCGGCGGCCCGTATGACGCCGTCATCCGCGCCAACTCGACGAACAATCCGCTCGAGTCGAACCTGACGACCGACCGGATCACGTCGGTGCAGCCCGCGGCCGTCGATATCGGCAACTACGACGGTCTCGCCGGAACGAACAACGCGACGGTCAACATCAACGCGAATCCGGCTACGAACGTCGACTTCGCTCTCGATGTGATCAACACGGCCGGCTCGGCGGACAACTACTCGCTCACCTCGACGGCTCCGGCCGGCTGGACCGTGACGTACTACAACGACGCGAACGGCAACGGCATCCTCGATCTGCCCGAGCTCGCCCCGATCGCCGGCGTCGGCCCGGTGGCGGCAGGCAGCGAGGCGCACGTCATCGCGCGCGTGGCGGTTCCCGGCGGGGTCGGCCCCGGCGTGAACAACGTCGTCTTCCGCGCGACCTCGACGAACAACGGGACGATCTTCGACGAGATCACGGACACCGTGACGATTCTCTCCACGCCGTCCGTCGACATCGCTCCGGATCGCGCCGGAACGGGCACCGCGGGCGGAACGGTTCGTTACCAGCACACGGTGACGAACACCGGTAACGTCGACGATACGTTCCTGCTGAGCGCCATCAGCGCGAACGGCTGGAGCTACGCGTTCTTCGATCTCGCGAACAACCCGATCGCGGCGGTCAACCTGGTCGCCGGCGCGTCCCAGGACGTCGTCGTGCAGATTTCGATCCCGGGCGGCGTGCCGAACGGAACGATCGAGACCGGCACGGTCAGAGTCACGGGCAGCGGCACGGGCGTGACCGACGCGGTCACCGACGTCACGACGATCGTGGCCGGCAACCTCGTGCTCGTGAAGTCGGTCAACCCGGTCGGCGCGCAGCTGCCGGGCACCGAGCTCACGTACCGGACCGATTATTCGAACGTCGGCACCGCGGATCTCGCCGCGATCGTCATCTTTGACGCGATTCCCGCGTGGACGCAGTATCGCGTCGGCTCCGCGGTTTCCGGAACTCTCGCGGCCGGCATCACCGGTATCACGATCGAGTTCTCGGACGACGGCGGCGCGACGTGGACCTATACGCCGGTGAGCGGCGGCGGCGGCGCCCCGGCGAACTTCGACGCTAGTGTCACGAACGTCCGCTGGACCCTGGCCGGAACGCTGGCCGGCGGCAGCGGCACGGTCGACGGCGTCGGCTTCATCGTAAGGATCGTCGCCGAATAAGCGGCTCGAAAGAGGCTGTGGCGGGGGGGGGGCGGGCCCCCCCCCCCC
>JBFYZJ010000228.1:0-5512 GCA_041309565.1 Candidatus Krumholzibacteriota bacterium | reverse complement strand
CGAGAGATAGATGCGGCCGCGCTCGCCGGCGAGCGCGCGGCCGCTCTTCTCCTCGCTGTCCGTGTAGGCGCGGGCGCTGTCGAAGAAATCGATGCCACGCTCGACCGCCGCCTTGAGGATGCGCTCCGCCTCGTCGAACGAAACCCCCTGGATCGGGATGCCGCCGAAACCGATCGCCGAGACCGTCATGTCCGTTCTGCCGAGCTTTCTCGTCTCCATGCCGTGAAATCTAACAGTTTGCGCCGGGGCGCGCAAGAAATTATATATTACGTATCTCTTTGTTATTAAGCGGGTTGTGCCGTAAGCGGCAGCGATTATGACTTGGCGGAGCATTTTTCTTGCTTTTCCGGCAAGATTGATGCAACTTTATGTAAACAAGTTTGTATTATAAACTAGTATGCGTAGTAATTACTCAAGGAGGTGCATCGATGCCTGAATTCGAACTGAGCGAGATCCGGCGGCGGGCCTTTCGTTCGCTCTACGAGAACGGCCTTCCCGAGATATTTTTCGGCGTTATCCTTCTGATCGTGGGAATGTCGCTCGGCAAGGGGCCATGGGCGTTGCCTTTCGCCTCGGTTGTGGTCATCTTCTTCCCTCTTCTGCTGAAGGCCGCACAGAGACGATTCATCTATCCTCGAATGGGCTACGCCGGCTTCGGCGTCCAGAATAGCGACGAAAAGGCCGGGATCTTCCCGGCGGTGGCTATCGCTTTCATTATTCTTCTCGTGGCGGCATTCGTCATCACCGCTATCATGGGATGGAATCAGCTGTGGGATCTCTGGTCCACGAGGGGCTTGCCGATATATATCGGCGCCCTGATCGCGATCGGCCCGTTTGCCGAGGCTTCGAGGTTCGGCACGCGGCGCTGGTACGTCCTCGGCGCGGTCTACCTTGCGAGCGGATTCCTCGTTCAATACCTGCCCGGCGAACCGCATTACACGCGCATCGTCGGCAGCCAGCTCGGGACCGTCGGAGGAATCACGCTCATCTGGGGGATCGCTTTCTTCGCTCGTTTCCTGAAGAAATACCCGGTGATGGCGGAGGAGGTTGACGATGTCGCCCGATGAAACGTCGAAGGAAGGCCGCCAGCCGATCGCCGGGCTCGACCGAATCGTCCATGAGCCGGCCCGGCTCATGATTCTCGCAGTTCTCTCCGTCGTCGAGAGCGCGGACTTTCTCTTCGTCGCACGGCAGACGGGGCTCACGCGGGGAAACCTCTCGGCGCATATGAGCAAGCTCGAAGCGGCGGGATACGTGGAGATTACGAAAGAGTTCGTGGAGAAGATTCCGAGAACGCTCCTGCGGCTCACGCCGAAGGGGCGCGAGGCGTTCGACGACTATCGCCGGAAGATCACGGACGCGCTCGGGAGGCTGCCCGGGTGAGCGCCTGCTCGTACACGGTCTCCGTGGCCCGGATCATCTTCTCGGCGGGGAACCGCTCGTGGACCATCGCGCGGCCGGCGAGCGCGAGCTGCTGCGCCTTCGCCGGATCCTGCAAGAGCTCGACGATGCGCTTGGCGAGAAACTCCGCCGAGCCTTTCGGAACGAGGCACCCGGTCTTTCCGCTCTCGATCACCTCGGGGATTCCCCCGACCTCCGTGGAGACGACGGGCACGCCCGAGGCGAGCGCCTCGAGGAGCGTCAGCGGCATACCCTCCGAGTCGGACGACAGGCAGAAGAGATCGATCGCGCCGTAGAAGTAATCGATCGACGGCGTCTCCTTGACGAGCGAGACGTACTCGCTCACGCCCATATCCGCCGCGAACGCGGCGAGGCTCTCGCGCATCTCCCCCTCGCCGATGATCGCGAGGTGAACGTCCCCCACTTCCTGCCGTGCGCGGGCCAGCGCCTCGATGAGGAGCTTGTGGTTCTTGACGGGCACCATGCGCCCGACGGTGCCGATGAGCTTGGCGCCGGGGAGCAGCTTGAACCTCGCCCTGCACTCGGCGCGGGGGGGAAGCTTCTCGTAGTCCTGCAGGCGGATGCCGTTCGGGATCTCGAGGTACATCTCGGCGAGCGCGGGGAACGCCTCCGCGTACGACCGTCGGACGAGCTCGGAGACGCAGATGATCCTGCTCGCGCGCCTCGTGAACCGGGGGTAGAGGCTCCGGTAGAGCGCCGGCATCGTCTCGGGGAGGTACGGGTTGTGCTCGGTGCGGACGATCGGCGCGCGCGAGGCGCTCGCGATGTGGGCGAGCGTTCCCCAGAACATCGCCGGAGAGTTGTGCAGATGGACGAGATCGATCCGCTCCCGGCGGATGAGGTTCGCGAGCTTCGTCACGGTGGTGACGTCGCCGCGCCGCTTCTTGCCGAGGAGGAACACGCGGGCGCCGGCGTTCGACAGGCGGTCGATCATGTCGCCGCCCCCCGTGATCGAGCAGACGAGATACTCGAAGCGGCGGCGGTCAGAGCCGAGCAGCTGTGTTTCGATGACGCGCTCGGCGCCGCCCCGGTAGAGCGAATAGATGACGTGCAACACCCGGTGTCTCATCGCGTTCTCCATCCCATGATTCGAAAAAAATCGAGAGATTGGAGATAGATACCATATTCGCGGGGGGCATTTCAACGAAATCCGGCGATCGGGGGGCGGCATGTTTTCCGTTTCGTCCGGCAGGGCCGCGGCGCTATAATCGCCGCGCAGGAGGTGTCCCGTGGAGCGAATGGCGAAAATCGTCTGCACGATCGGCCCGGCGAGCCGCGGCGCGAAGCGGCTCAAGCAGCTTCTCGACGCCGGGATGAACGTCGCGCGGCTCAATTTCTCGCACGGCTCGGCCGAAGAGCACCGCGAGGTGTTCGACCGGCTCCGGAAGCTCGACCGGCGGGTCGCGGTTCTCCAGGATCTCGCCGGCCCCAAGATACGCATCGGCGAGATGGCGGGGGGGCAGGCGCGCCTGCGGGACGGCGGGACGTTCACGCTCACGGGAAAAAAGATCGAGGGGGACGAGGAAGGCGCGCACGTCGCGTACCGCTTCGGCCCCGGGGACGTGAAGGCCGGCGACGACCTGTACCTCTCTGACGGGAGCATTCGGCTGAGGGTCGAGAAGGTCGCCGGGCGCGAGATCCGCTGCCGGATCGTGCACGGCGGCATCCTCACGTCGCGCAAGGGGCTCAACGTGCCGCGCATGCGGCTCGGGAGCGCGCTCGGCGCGAAGGACGCGCGCGACCTCGCCTTCGGTCTCTCGATGGGGGTCGATTACGTCGCCCTGTCGTTCGTGACCTGCGCCGCCGACGTGCGGCGCGTGAAGCGCGTCATCAGGGAGCGGCGCTCCCCCGCGCTCGTCGTCGCGAAGATCGAGAAGGAGCGCGCGCTCGCGCGGATCGACTCGATCGTCGAGGCCGCGGACGCGATCATGATCGCGCGGGGAGATCTGGGCGTGGAGATTCCGCTCGAGCAGGTGCCCGTCGCGCAGAAGGAGATCGTCGAGCGGTGCCGCGCGGCGGGGAAGCCGGTCATCGTGGCCACGCAGATGCTCGAGTCGATGACCGGTGCCGAGCGCCCGACCCGCGCCGAGGCGAGCGACGTGGCGAACGCGATTTTCGACGGCGCGGACGCCGTGATGCTCTCCGCGGAAACGGCGAGCGGCCGGTTCCCCGTCGAGAGCGTGAGCGTGATGAGCCGAATCGTGCGGGAGGCGGAGCGCCACGAGCGGCGGCGCGCGGAGCTCGGGAAGGGCGGATGCTGCGCGCGCTCGGAGTGGCCGCCGGCGGATCTCGCCGAAGCCGCCTGCGAAGCCGCGGCCCGAACGGCGGCGAGCGCCGGCGCTCGGGTCATCGTCTGCCTCACGCGGAGCGGCCGCACGGCGCGATTGATCGCCCGATACCGGCCGCCGGGGACCCGGATCGTCGCGATGACCGACAGTCCCGAGATCATGAGGCAGATGAGCCTCGTGTGGGGCGTCGAGGCCCTTTCCATACCGCGCATCGAGCGAACGGAGAATGTCTTCGGGCTCATGAAGGGAAGGCTGCGGGCCGCCGGGGTGAGAGGTCTCGCCGTCATCGCGGCGGGAATTCCCACGGCGGAGCGCGTTCCGACGAACACCGTGCACCTGATCGATTGCTGAGGAAACAATTTTTACGCAAAACCCCTCCAAGTAAAATATTCTTATTGACATCTAAAAATAACGTGGTATAATGGGGCCGCAATTTGGAAGGCATCTTCGCTCTGCACCTCGATCATGCACCTGCGCGCAACTTGTTTGCAATCATCCGGTTCCTTTATGCCGGAACGTTTTTTGATTTAAATGAAACCGTGCCGTCAAGAGCTGAGCCCGCGGTTGCCCGCGATGGCACGGTTATTGATGTAGGATGAGTCAATACGCGACACGGAGGCCTGTAAGAGCCCGCGGTTGAGTGAGTGAGAAAAAAGGGTTCGGGGACCCCCATCGTCAGGAGAGGCTGCACGTGGCGTCGTAAGGCCGAAGGATAATAGGCAGCAAGATCGCACCCTGTTACCCCTTCGGGACTCAGAAGGATGGATTGATCAAGGGGTTGGTTGATCCATCCTTCCTATTTTTTGTTCGGTTCGAGTTCGGTTCGAGGAAGAGAGTACGGGGGCAAAGAGAAAGCGCCGGAGCGGTGTGACCGCCCCGGCGCTTTCGTTTGTCGCTCCGCGACGCCGCTTCGGCCCCGGCGCGCGGCTCTTTCGATCGATCAGTCGATCGGGCCGAACCCGATGATGTCCTCGATCCCGCCCTTCCGCTGGCTCTTGGGCTTGAAGATCGCCTTCACGGGCAGCCCGAGCGCCACCTCGTCGATGCTGATCCCCTCGAGGTAGTGAATGATGCCGCCGTCCGTTCCGTCGATCTTGATCATCGCGAGGATGCGCGGCCGCGCCTTGTCGGAGCCGTCCATGTTCTTGAACGTGACCGTGAAGGTGTCCACGTGCCCGACCGTTCCGACGTCGATGAACTTCGTCAGCTCCTCGAAACAGCGGTCGCAGTAGATCTTCGGCGGCACGAACGTCACGTCGCAGGCGTCGCAGCGCGTGCCGAGGAACGTCCCCTTGTCCTTGACGGCCCTGAAGAACGTCTCGCCGGCGAGCCCGTACGTGTAGACGTACCTGACCGGGATCTCGCCCTCCCAATAGGTCGGGGCGGTCGACTTCGTCATTTTTTCCGTGATCGCCATCGTGTTACCCCCTCAGCGCTTTTTTCTCGCGGCCGTCTTCTTCGGGGCGGCGGCGCGCATCGGTTTGAAATAGAGAATATCGGTGATCGCGCCCGTGCGTTCCTCGGGCTTCTTCCACACGGCGCGCACCTTCATTCCGATCTTGATGTCGTCGGGCTCGATCTCCCCGAGCATATGGAGAATGCCCATGCCCTTGGAGGCCCCGTCGATCTCGATCACGGCCGGGATGAGCGGCGGCTCCTTGGGACCGCGCCGCGAGGCGTCCCAGTTGACGCGGGCGATGCTGAACGTGTTGATGACGCCCGTGTCCTGCACGTACGCCCACTCGTCCGTCGGGCGGAAGCACAGCTCGCAGAACATCCGCGGCGGAAGCATGATGCGCCGG
>JBFYZJ010000227.1:0-3370 GCA_041309565.1 Candidatus Krumholzibacteriota bacterium | reverse complement strand
TCGGCGCCGCGAACGAGGTGATCGCAATCGGCGAAGAGACCGAGGCGAGGGGGAACGGCGCGAAGCTCTTCGGCTACACGGGCCTCGCGGTCCTCTCCCCCGAGGCGCTCCCCTTCTTCCCCCGCGGGAAACGTGAGCAGCTGGTCGCGGTTCTCCGCGGGATGATGCGCGCGCGACCGGGCTCGGTCATCGGCTGGAACGCCGCGGAAGGGGGCACGCCGTACTCATGGGGAGACGCGGGCTCCCCGGCCGGATATCTCGGGATCCACCGGGGGATCCTTCTCGGCGGGGCGCGCTTCGATCCGGACGGCGCGGCGCCCGCCGGCCCCGTTCATATCGGCATCGGCGCGACCGTCGATCCGTCGGCTCGCTGCGCCGGATTCTGCGCTGTCGGCCGCCGCGCCGTCGTGGGGCCGGATGCGCGGCTCGAGAACTGCGTCGTACTCGACGAAACGACGGTTGCGGGAGGCGCCGTTCATTCGAACGAGATTTTGTTTCCCGGAGGAACGCTCGACGCGGCGGGAGGCCCGACCGGATGAGCGATCGGAGCATGCATCCGCTCCTTCAGGAGGCCCTGGCCCTCGCGCGGCGCGGGCGTCTCGCGGGATTCGAGGGGGAAGGGACGCTCTCGCCGATCGCGCACGGCGGATCGAACCGCGGGTTTTTCAGGCTTGCATGCGGCGAGCACACCGCGGTCGCCCTCTTCGACGGCGCCGGCGGACGCGAAATCGATTCGTACGTCGCAATCGCCGGCCTGCTCGCGCGCCACGGCGTCGGCGCCCCGGAGATCCACGCGGTCGATGGGGAGCGAGGCATCATTATCATGGAGGATCTCGGGGACGTCCATCTCGAGGACGCACTGCGCACGGCATCGCCTGCGGAGGCCTACGACCTGTACGCGCGCGCGATCGGCATTCTCGTCGAGCTCGAGACGACGGTCACCGCCGCGCTCGACCGGGAGGGGCTCCTCGCCGATCGCATCTTCGACGAGCCCACGCTCCTCGGCGAGACGGAGTACTTCATGCGCGAGTTCGTCGAGGGATATTGCCCGGTCGACGTGCCGGCCTCGTGGGAAAACGAGCGGCTGTTCCTCGCCTCGACGCTCGCCCGCGAGCGTCGCGTGTTCATGCACCGGGATTTCCAGAGCAGGAACATCATGCTGAAGAACGGCCGCCTCAGGATCATCGATTTCCAGACGGCCCACCGGGGACCGGGGCTCTACGACGCGGCCTCGCTCCTCAAGGACGCCTATCACCCCGTGAGGCAACCCGAGCGCCGGCGCCTCCTCGGGGAGCTGCACGAGAAGCTTCGCGCGCACGGCGCGCCGGAGGAGCGTCGATTCGAGGAATTCCAGGAGGCGTTCACGCTGGCGGGAGTGCAGCGGAACCTGCAGGCGCTCGCCGCTTTCGCCAAGCTCGGCGCGCGCATGGGAAAACCGCGCTTCCTCGATTCGATCCCGAGCGGCATCGATTTGCTCGAGGAGGGGGTGCGGGAGTCGCGCGCGCTGCCGGGACTCGCGGCGATGGTCGCCGCGATCCGGGAGCGGCTTCGGTTTCCCCGGCCGCCCGAATCCCCGTAGCCCCCGCGCCTCCGGCGAGGCCCGTCAGCCCTCGACGACCTTGAAGATCTTGTCCCCCGCCCTGACGCGGTCCTTCACCTTCGTCCCCACCGACACGCCGGCGCCGGCCTCGCTCACCTGCGCGTGCTCGATCTGGAGGGAATCGATCGTCTGGCTGAAATCGGTCGTGTGCCCCTTGAAATGGACCTCGTCGCCGACCTTCAATCCGTGGGCGGTGATCCCGAGAGCCGCGACGCCGATCTTCGCGAAATAGTCCTGGACGACGCCCACCTCGATCTCTTTCATACCGTCCTCCCGGCTGGAAGCGTCCGAAGCTCTCTGTGCCGATTGATACCGAAACGGTACGCCGGCGCGGCCGGCTTGACAAGGGAATTCAGGCCCGCGCGGGGAGCTCGACGAGACGGGCGCCGGCCTCACGGAAGCGGGGATCGCACGTGAAGATGATGACCTGGTGCTTCAGCGCGAATTCGCGCACGAGATCGAGAGCCCGCGCGCGCCGGTCGGGATCGAAGTGGACGAACGGGTCGTCGAGAAAGACGGGCTGCGGCTCCGCGCGGCTCATGAGCTCCACGAGGGCGAGCCGCACGGCGAGATGGATCTGGTCGCGGGCGCCCTGGCTGACCGAACCGGGCTCGATGCGCTCCGGCGCCTCCCCGGCGCCTCCCCCCGTTTCGGCGTCCCCGCGGGCGGGAACGGTTTCGATCCGCAGGGTGAGGGGATCGATGAAGAGCGATTCATACCGTCCGCCGGTGATCCTCGACAGGTGCGACGCGGCGATCGGCGGGAGCCGTTCCGCGAGAAGGCCGGCGACGCTCCGCCGCGCTTCGGCGAGCGTCTCGAGAATCGCCTCAAGCACGCGCTCCCTCCGCTCGGCGCGACGCAGCCCTTCCCGCGCGGCGGCAAGCCGCTCGGCGATCTCGGCGCCGTCGACGCGTTCGAGAGCGGCGAGCTCGCGATCGGCCTGCGCGCGGCCGACGGCGACGCGTGCGCGATCATCCTCGAGCCTCTGCAGCTCGCGATCGAGCTGCAGCAAACCGCCGCCATCCGCCTTGAACGGATCGAGCGCCGCGCGGGCCTCCGCAACGGCGCGAACGGCCACGGCCGCCTCGCCGAACTCACGGTCGAGCGTTTCGATGAGATGCTCCGCGTCGGCGCGTCCGCCGGCGGCCTCCTCGATTCTCGATTCGACGTCGCGCGCGCGCTCCTTCCACCGGGCGCACTCGGCGAGGAGCGCCTTCGAATCCTCGAGGGACCGCTCGCCGAGGAGCTCGATCCGTTTGGCGGCGAGCCGCTCGCGCTCCCCCCGCGAGCCCGCCCCGCGCATGAAATGCCACCCGGCGAGCGCGGCGCCGGCGACGAGGCACGCGATCATGATCGGTTCGCCGAGCGAGACGCCGACGACGCCCGCGAGCGCGAGAACCGCGGCGATAACGAGCCGCCAGAGCGGGGACCACCAGCCGGCGCGCGGGGGGGATTCGGCGATCTCCCTGCCGAGAAGCGCCTCCCGCTCGAAATCGGACCGCACTTCATCGAGAAGCGGCGGGGCCGCGCGCAGGAGCGCTCCGGGAAAGCGCGAAGATTCCGCGTCCAGCGAACGCTTCATCGAGAAGAGCTCCGCAAGACGGTCTTTGCGCTTCCGCAGGTCGTCCGCCTTCTCCCGTGCCGCCTTCTCGTCCCGCTCGAGCTCCCGGTGCTTCAACGCCCGGTCCCGCATCTCCCGCGTGCGTTCGATGTCGGCATCGAGGCGAACCGATTTCGCGTCGATATCGGACAGGCTTCCGAGAAGCCGCT
>JBFYZJ010000226.1:0-2657 GCA_041309565.1 Candidatus Krumholzibacteriota bacterium | reverse complement strand
CTGGCGCGGATGACTAATAGCTCCCTCAGGTCGGCGATCGGATGGAAATACGTGTCGAATGGGGGGCTCGTTAAGAAGTCGTAATGAACGATATCCTCTCACTCGTCCGCTTCCGCGAGGGGGGAACTCGATGCGGCGCAGTCGTTCGAGAGCCCGGGATTTTCAACGACGCCCCGGAGGGCGCGCAGCGCCTCGATGGTGCGCGCCGCCGGCGCCCGACCGGGAGCCGGCGCCGGCGCCGTCTCGATCGTGACCCGAATCGAGGAGGAGAAGAGCACGGTGCCGGTCGAGGGCACGAACGCGCACGGATGAACGTTCACGAAGGCGAGCCGCACGCCGGCGAGCGTCTGCTCGGTCGCGAGCTCGCCCCGGGCCGTGGGGAAGGGCTGCGATGAAGCGTAGATAGCGGTGTTTCTCGTGAATCCGGGAGCCGCGCCCGTTCCGAGCGGCGCCTGCGGCGGCATCGGCGCGATCGCGTACGATCCCTCGATCGCGACCGTTTCCAGCGGCTCGACAATGACGCGCGCGACGGATTCCCCGGGGGGAAGAAGGAAGCAGGCCGCGTACACGGGCAGGATCGGCTCTCCGGGATCGGCGATCGAGCGGCAGCCGGGAATCGTGACGAGGACGCCTCCCGGCGCGTTCGAGACGGCGGGAGGCGCGAAACCGAGCTGTTTCGTCACTATGCCGGCCTGGGCGCTTCCGCCGAGAAGGAAAACGGCAAGGAATATCCTCGCGAGATGTCGTGCTGTCATGAAACCACCGTTGAACGGCACTCGTTCTTCCTCGAAGTATTTGGTGTCAGTATAGCACATTATGCGCCTTGCTTACAGGGTCAAATGGGGTAGAATGGAAGCGAGCAAAGGAGAGAGAAATGACGTCACCGTGCAAGCGGCTCGAAGAGAACAGGCGCGAATGCAACTGCTCCTACGCGGGGTGTTCCCGCCACGGCAACTGCTGCGCCTGCATCAGGTATCATATCGAGAACCGGGAGCTTCCCGCCTGCGCGTTCCCCGAGGACGTGGAACGGACGTGGGATCGCTCCTTCAGGAAGTTCATCGAAACGTACGGGTGAGCTTCGAATCAGGCCTCGAGGCTCTCGGCGCTCTGGATCGATTTCATGAGCGACTCTGCGTGCTTCGATTTCTTCGTGACTTCGCTGAGCGCGTCCTGCGGGATCACCGGATTCCGTCGCAGCCAGAAGCCGATGGCGGCGAGGCACGCGCCCTTCTTTCCGGCGGCGCCGCGGAAGTCGCGCAGCACGACGTACGGTCCCGCTTCGAGCGGGAGCGAGGAATCGGCGATGACGAGTGTCGAATCCCCCGGCTTCAGCATGCCCTTGACCCGCGCGAGACCGTCGTCGGACGTGACGATGATCACGTCCGGTTTCTGGATGCCGCTGTAGTCGATCTCCCGCTTCGAGAGGATCACCTCGGAAAGCGAAAAGCCCGTTCCGACCGTGATGGGGTAGTCCCCCTTCTTCGTCGTCCGCAGACCCGAGAGGATGGCCGCCTCGGCGAGGAGCTCGGCGGCCGACTGGACGCCCTCTCCCGCCGATCCCGAGAGCACGATCGAGATACGGTCCGCGAGCTTCGCCTCGAAGAGGGTCTTGAGCTCGGTCTTGACGAGCGATTTCGATTCCCGCGCGACCGGCTTCATCGGCGCGCGCTCGCGCTTGAGCTCGAGCTCCTCGACGCTCAGCTCCGAGAGGTCCTTCACTCCCTTGACGCCGTATGACGGGCACGGCGAGACGATCTCGACGAACGAGAAGCCCTTCACGGCGAACGCCTCGGCGAGCTTCTCGCTGAGATCCCCCTTCGCCTTCATCCTGATTGCATACACGGCCCCCGCGTCGTAGGCGAGCCTGCACAGATCGTATGGGTGCCGCTCGTGCCCCTGCGGCGTGATGACCGTCGTGAAGCCGAAGGGGGTGAGCCCGCTCGGCTGCCCGCCCGTCATCCCGTAGACCATGTTGTTCACGACGATGACCGTCATATCCACGTTCCAGCGCGCCGCCTCGAGCAGGTGCTGCATGCCGATCGTCGCGCCGCCGTCTCCCTGGAAGGCGATGACCTTCTTGTTCGTGCCCTCGAGGCCGAGGGCGGTCCCCATGGCGAGGGCCACGGTTCTCCCGTGGAGCCCGTGGATCGTGTGGGCGCTGAAGTTCGCGTCGATGAGGCCTCCGCAGCCGATGTCGCTCGAGATGACGACGTCGCGCGGCCCGAGATTGAGCTTCTCGAGCGCCTTCGCGATGTGCGCGGTGACGAGGTGGTATCCGCAGCCGGGGCAGTAGGGTTGTTTGGTCGAAGCGAGCATCGTCATGACTGCATCACCCTCTCAACGATCTCACGGGGAGCGATCATCGTGCCGATCTTCCCGATCGATTTCACCGAGGGCCGTCCCGCGATGCCGTAGATGATCTCGCAGAGGAGCCCCGTGAGGTTCTCCTCGGCGATGAATACGCGTTCGTACCGCGACATGATGTCGAGGACGGGCGGCGGCACGGGGAGAATCGTCTTGATAATGAGCAGCGACGTCTTTTCGCCGCGCTCGCGAAGCGATGCGACCGCCTCCCGGGCCGAGCCCGCGGTGATCCCGTAGCTCACAACGAGCTTCTTCGCCCCCGGTTCCTCGTCGAGCTCGTAGAAGGTGAACTC
>JBFYZJ010000225.1:0-6759 GCA_041309565.1 Candidatus Krumholzibacteriota bacterium | reverse complement strand
GGAATCGTCGACCGTCTCGCGAAGTAGGACTGCCTTTCGGATCCGTTCCGGTTCCTGCAAGCGTCCGCCCACTTCTTCACGGGGGGCGTGGAACGGGCGATCTTCGAGTTCGACCAGATCCTCATGCGCGGCGACGGCCAGAAATACCGCGTCATCGAAATCTATAAAAAGGGGCTCGCGCGCTTCGACGCGAACGCGACGCTCCATCTCGCCCTCTACCATCTGTACCTCGAGGAGGAGCTCTTCTCCGACGCGGCCCGCCATCTCTGCCGCACGCTCGCGCTCGATCCGGGCCAGATCCGCGACGTCGTCGCGCAGTTCGGCAAGCTCGTGGAGCGTGATCCCGGCAACCTGGCCGTCTGGGAGGAAATGCTCAAGACGGCGCTCGCCATGAACCGCACGGGGCTCGCCGCGGAGGTGCTCGGCCGCGCCGTCGCCGCGCTGAGCGCGGAGAAGGCTGCGGCGCTCAACGGCTACGGCGCGAGGATCGCGGCCGCGGACGGGAAATGGGAAGACGCGCTCCGCTATATATCCCTCGCGCTCGCCTCCCCCGAGGCCGACGCCAGGATGCTCGAGGAGGAAATCCGCGTCATCATCGCGCGCGATCCGGCGAATGCCCAGGCGCAGATCCTCCTCGGGGAAACGCTCCTGCGTCTCGAGCGGGACGCCGACGCGATCGCCGCGATGAAGCGCTGCACCGACATCGCGCCCGCCTTGAGAGTGCAGGCGGCGACGATCCTCGAGCGGTTCCTGCCCCTCAGCGTCGAGCCGTGGCTCCTCTCCTCGATGCTCGGCGAGATCGCATGGCTCGAAAACCTCCCGGACGAGGCGTTCAGGCATTTCAACGCGGCGCAGAAGGGCCCCCGCGAAGCGCTCCCGGCACTCAGCGCGTCGATCGAACGGATCAGGGAGCGCTCCCCCGGGAACGACCGGCTCGAAACGCTCTACGCCCGGAATCTGGCGCTCGAGGGACGTTGCGTGGAGTCGGTGCGCGTTCTCGAGAGCCTCATCGCCCGGGACGCGGCGCATGCGCGCGCCGCGATCGATATCTGCCTCGCGATCGTCGGCGAGCGGCCCGCGCAGCTCGAGGCGAATACGCTGCTGGCCCGCGTGTTCGCCGCGGCGGGGGAAACGGACGAATCGCGGCGCGCGGTCGTCCGGATCCTTTCGGACGAGGAGACGGATCCCGCGCGCATCGACGCCGTCGCATCGGAGTACGTCCCGCTTCACGAGCGCAGCGGCGAATTCCTCGCGCGCTACGCCGCCCTGAAGGCGCGCAAAGGCGAGATGAACGAATCCATCGCGCGGTTCCAACAGGCCCTCGCGATCGATCCGTCCCGCTCCGGAGAGATTCTCGCCGGGCTCGCGCGGCACGAGTGGCCCCGCGAACTGGCCTCGGCCGAACGTCTCCTCCGCATCGATTGTCTCCTCGCGACGAACGAGAACGACGAGGCGTTCGCTCTCCTCGACGCGTTCCCGGCGCGCGAGGAAAGCGTCGTCGCCGACCTCGTCGCGCGCCTCGAAACCGTCATCCAGCGGGGACCGAAGCGCGAACACTACTCGCTCGGCGCGGCGCTGCTCGCCGGCGCCGGACGGATCGCGGAGGCAGAGCACCTCATCACGCGGGGACGCGGAGCGCTCGGCGTGGACGACGCGCTCGACCTCTCGATCGAGCTCGCCGAGATCCACCTCGACGCGGGGAACGCGGAGCGTGCTGAGCGGCTCTTCGCCGAAGCGATCGAAGGCGCTCCCGAAAAGGGCCGCGTGCTCGAGCGCATCGAGCGGTCCTGCGCCCGGCGTGCCGATCGCGAGATCCGCGATCTCACCGCGCGCCTCGAGGCGGGCGCGGCGACCGAGGGGGACATCGTCCGTCTCGTGCGCCTTACCGTCGATCGCACGGGCGCGGAGGACGCGATGGAAATCCTTTCGGCCTGCACGGTGTCGCCCGCACTGCGGAGCAGTCTGCTCGGCGCCGTCTATCTCAGCATGGATCGGCCGGCGCTGGCGTGCGCCGCGTTCGGCGCCGCCGCGGACGCCGGCTTCGGCTCGGATATGGAACGGTACGATCACCGCTACTTCGCGGGCGTCGCCCGCGAGCGGACGGGGGATCACGGGATGGCGGCCTCGCTCTTCGCCGCGATCGCGGCGGAGCGGGCCGATTTCAGGGACAGCCGGGAACGGGCCATGAAAAACTACGCGCAGTTTATCGAATCGAACTGTATGGAACGAGCGTTGGTGCTCGAAAAAACGCAATCGCTCTGACACGATCCGGAGGAGAGGTGCAACCATGAAAATCTGCCCGCTCATTACGCAGGCGTCGATTCTTGACGACAAGGAGCTTCTCGTCCACGAGCTCGACGACGTGGAGCCGGCGCCCGACGGCGCGCCGGCGCAGGACTCGACGAAGCGCGAGTCGGAGGAAGAGATATTCATCAATCCGGCGTCGAGGCCGCATCCGGAGCTGTCGGCCGCCGATGCGGTCAGCGTCGCGACTCCCCTCCGCTTCCTCGCGAAATCCTATCGCGGCCGGGTCGAATGCCTCGGCGAGCTATGCAGATTCCACGACGACGAGACGCGCTCATGCCGCATCGAACGCCTGATCGCCGGCGGCGCGTCCCGCGGCGACGGCGAAATCCTCGACGGCATGAAGCAGCTGCGCGAAGCGAGCGACGCGGCCGCCGTCGAGCTCGCCGCGGGAGTCGCGCGGCGGTTCGACGAGCTCCTGAGCCTCATCCGCTCGACGTCCGAGGAGAAGCAGAAGGCGATCGAGGCGATCGCGCTCACCCTCGACGCGAAGACCGACGAAATCGAGCGCAAGATCGATTCGGGCGAGCGGACGTTCGAGACCTTCCGCGGCGAGGTGTCCGGCTGGCGGGAAACGCTCGCGAAAAACGTCGAGAATCTCGAGTCCGGCCTCGACGAGCACCGGAAGCTCGTGCGGGAGCTCACGAACAACCATACCGGCATCATGAACCTCGTCGAGGATCAGAAGAAGAGCATCGAAGAGGAAGAGAAAAAGCGGCGCACGACCGAAGCGCGGCTCCTCAACAACGGCGGCGTCATGTCCTACCACAACGGCCAGTACGAAAAGGCGCTCGGGCTCTTTAAAAAGGCGATCGATCTCGATCCGGCGATGACCGAGGCGTACAACAATCTCGGCCTCACCTACACCGAGATCAACGAGGAGGAGAAGGCGACGGAGGCGTTCAAGACGGCGATATCGCTCAGCCCCGAGCTCGCCGCCGCTTACAACAACCTCGGGTACGTCTTCTACCGTCTCGGGTCGTACCGCGAAGCGATCGAGATGTACAACGAGGCGATCGGCCGGAGCAAGGATTCGAGCTCCGCGTACACGAATCTCGGAAACGCCTACTACAAGCTCGAGAAGATCGAGGACGCGATCGGCGCCTGGAAAAAGGCGCTCGCGCTCGATCCGGCGAACGAAAAGGCCCGGCGCAACCTCAAGCGCTTTCACGTCGAAGTGAAATAGCGCGGCGAACGGAGCGATCGACGAGATGAACAGGCTGCAGGTGCCGTACCGGATCGTCCTGATGAACCCGCGCGATTTCGATCCGTCCGAATTCGACGCGGTCGTGCGGGACTACGCGGCGCGAAGCCGGAAGGCGCCGGTCGTTCTGGAGGTGTTCAATGAGCATATCCAGTACTTCCTCTTCCTGAACGAAGGGCAGCTGTACTGGGCGTGCGCGAGCGCCGGAGACGGTTTCCGCCCCCTCCGGCTGCGCGATTTCCTCCTCGAGGTCAACCGGACCCAGTTCCCGAAGATCATCGTATACGAAGCCGACATCATTCTGTACCACTCGCTCCTCGTGTATCTGCAGAAGAAGCCCGACCTGAAGGTCTCCTCGGCGCTCGTCGATCTCGAGGAGCTCGTCGTGCGCGCCGAGAACGACGGCTACAACGCGATCATCTCCGCGAGGAATCAGGGGATGTTCTTCTTCGTCAGGTTCCAGGCGGGAAAGGCGATCGCCTGCTACAGCTTGCGCTCCGAGAAGGGCCCCGCGCCGACCGCGCGGGAAGATTTTCTCGTCAAGGTCTTCACGATCACGGCGAAGCGCCCGCTCGAGATCAACATGTTCACCGATCTCGACGTGACGCACGCCGAGGACGTCCGCTCGATCCCGTCCGATTTCACGGGATCGATCTCGTCGTTCTACCTGAGCCAGCCGCCGCACCTCGTCGTCCGCTTGAAGGGCCGTCCGCTCAAAACGTACCCGTTCACCGGCAGCGAGATCTCCATCGGGCGGCTCCCGGAAAACGACATCGTCATCGACAACCTGAGCGTGTCGAGGAAACACGCCGTCATCGCGTCCCGCGGGAGCGAGTACGTGCTGAGCGACCTCGCGAGCAAGAACGGCACGCTCCTCAACTACCGGCCGGCGACCGAGGCGAAGCTCGCCGACGGCGACGTGATCACGATCGGGAAATACGAGATCCTCTTCCAGATTCCGACTCTCGAGGCGTCGCACCCCGAAGATCTCGACCAGACCGTCATCATACCGCGTTTCAGACGCCGCGCGGAGGGCGTCCCCCCGAAGCAGTGCGCCGCTGCCCCCCCGCGCCTCTTCAGGAAATCGGCCATGGAGGAGTATCCGCTCGACAAGGAATGCGTCCGCATCGGACGCGGGAAGGACTCGGACATACGGCTCTCGGGGCTTTTCGGGCCCCGCGTCACCATTGAAGTCGTTCGCCGGGGATCCGAATACGTGCTGCAGAAGACCGGCGGCCGGCACAAGGTGACGATCAACGGCGAGGAGATGGAAGAAAAAACGCTCGAGGGAGAGGACCTCATCGCGATCGGCTCCGAGGAGTTCGTCTTCAAGGATTGAACTATGAGAATTCTCGTTTTCTCCGATATTCACGGGAACGTCGAGGCGCTCGAGCGGGTATGCGAGGAAGCCGCCCGGCTGCACCCGGACCTGATCGTATCGCTCGGCGACGTCGTCGGATACGGCGCGAATCCGAACGAATGCGTCTCCATCGTCCAGGAAGCGGCGCATATCCGCATCGGCGGGAACCACGACGTGGCCGCCGCCGGGCTCATCGGCACGGAGACCTTCAACGGAACGGCCCGGAGCGCCATCAAATGGACCTCGCGCGAGATCCATCCGCGGCACCGGGACGCCCTCGGCGAATACGACACGGTGCGGCGCTGCGAGGACTGCGTCTTCGCCCACGCCTCCCCGCTCTCGCCGATGGACTGGGAGTACGTGTACACGATCAACCAGGCGAACGCGATCTTCGAGGAGATCCGGGAACGGTTCGTTTTCATCGGCCACACACACGTGCCCGCGATCATCGAGCGGCGCGGGGAACGCGGCGCGCGGGTCGTGCGCGGCACCCTCGCGGCGGTCGAACCCGGTTCCCGCTACCTCGTCAACGTGGGGAGCATCGGACAGCCGCGGGACGGCATCGCGGCGGCGAGCTTCGCCCTCCTCGACGCGCAGAAGGGAACGATCATGATTCGGCGCGTTCCCTACGACATCCGGTCGGCGCAGGACAAGATCAGGAGCTCGGGGCTTCCCGAATCGCTCGCGGAAAGGCTGGCGACGGCGCGATGAACGGCACCACCACGAACACGAAGAAATACGAAATCTGCAACACGCTCGCGACCGGCGGAACGGCCGTGCTCTACAAGGCGATCCAGACGTCGCTCGACCGCCCCGTCGTCATCAAGAAGCTCCACGCCCACCTCATCGCCGATCCGAACTTCACGCGCCGGTTCGAGCTCGAGGCCAAGGCGATCGCGAGCCTCGACCACGAGAACATCGTGCGCATCATCGATTTCGGATCCGCCGAGGGGAGCTGCTTCATCGTCATGGAATTCATCGACGGGCCGTGCCTCCGGGACACGCTCTCATCCCGGCGCGTCATCACCGAGGAACTCGCGCTCCTCGTGGCCCGCGAGATATGCCTCGGGCTCGACCACGCGCACCAGCGCGGCATCATCCACCGCGACATCAAGCCCGCCAACATCATGCTGACGATGGACGGACAGGTCAAGATCACGGATTTCGGCCTCGCGAAGCTCCACCAGAGCCCGACGCAGCAGACGGTCGCCTCGACGCTGCTCGGCACGCCCCTCTACATGTCTCCCGAGCTGGCGATCGGCGATTCGATCGACGGGAGGAGCGATCTCTTCTCCCTCGGCACGATCTGCTACGAAGCGATGACGGGGACGCAGCCGTTCCTCGGCGGCACCTACGCCGCCGTCATCCAGAACATCGTGAACGGCGGCGTCGTCCCCCCGTCGCGCCTCCGGCGGGATATCAGCCCCGGCGCGGAGACGATCGTGATGAAGGCGCTCCACCGCGAGCCGGGCAAGCGTTTCAGGAGCGCGCTCGAAATGGCTCGCGCGATCGAAACGCACCTCGGACCGGACGCGATCGCCTCGACACGCGAGCGGCTGAGACGTCTCGCCGCCGGCGAGGATGACATCCTCCCCGGCGGGCGGCGCGGATCCCGGAAGCTCCCGCCGCGCAGGCGTTTCCTCTTTTTCGGCATCGCCGCACTCTGCGCCGCTTCCGCGGCGGCCCTCGTCCACATGAATCCGGGCCGCGTGGATCGGTTCGCAGACGCGCTCCGCGCGATCGGCACATCCGATCCGGCGGCGCCCCCCGCGGCGCCCCCGCTGCTCGCAGGGCAGGGTATCGAGATCCCCGGCGTTTCGATGACTCTCCTCGCCGAGCCGGCGGCGGCCGAACCGGCGGAGGCCCCGCCGGCGGCGGCCGATTCCGCCGC